>CAYNUX010000181.1:0-7712 GCA_964400115.1 uncultured Cytophagia bacterium | reverse complement strand
GCCAAAACAGCTGCGTTATTGGAGACCGGCGAAGAAAAAAAATATTCACAACTGTCTGAAAAAATCCGCAATGCTTTTCATGAAATCTTTTATCAGGGTGATGGCCGCTATGCCAATGCCGGACAAACCGCACAGGGCGTCTCTTTATTTTACGGTCTGGTTCCCGATTCTCTCAAGGCCGCTGTGGCGCAAAAATTGGCAGAGGCAGTGCACAAGGCGGAGGATCATATCGACTGTGGCATTCTCGGAGCCAAGGCCCTGTTTCAGACTCTGAGTGATCAGGGTTATCATGAATTGGCTTACAAAGTGGCTACCCAACCCGATTTTCCCGGTTATGGGGACTGGATTGCACAGGGCGCCACGACCCTCTGGGAAGACTGGCCGGATAAGGAAGGCTCGCTCAATCATGTCATGCTGGGGGATATTGTCACCTGGTTCTTTCGCTCTCTGGCCGGTATCAACAGCGATGCAGCCCAACCCGGATTTCGACATGTCATCATTCAGCCAAAACCGGTCTCTGACCTGAGCTTTGTTAAAGCCGAAACCATGACGCCATTCGGCGTATTAAAAAGTTGTTGGAAGCAGAAAAGAAATTCATTTGAACTCCATATCAACATTCCCCCCAACAACACGGCAACGGTGATCATGCCCGACAGGACGGTTCATCATGTGCAATCAGGGATTCACCATTTCAAAAGTAACCTGGTGCTCAAAATTGAATGCCTGTGAACAATTTGACAAACAGCCGGGAAAGGGGAAGGATTGTGGATCCAAACAGATCCAAACCGATGCGATCTCCGAAAAAGATCAAACCGATCAGCACCAAAGGGCCATATCGCAGATAGGGTTGCAGAGATCGCTCCACAGATTCAGGCAAAAGACCCAGAGCGACTTTGGAGCCATCCAAAGGTGGGATGGGTACGAGATTGAAAAAAGCGAGAATAAAATTTATCCAGACAAAATAGAAAAATCCCAGCAGTACATATTGATTGATCAGGCCGGTCACAGGATCGATCCATATCAGACCGCGCAATATCAGGGCGCCGGCCAATCCCAGCAACATGTTGGAACCGGGTCCGGCCAGTGATACCCAGATCAAATCCTGGCGGGGATTTTTAAAATAGGTGGGATTGACCGGGACCGGTTTGGCCCAGCCCAGTTTAAAGATAAACAGGGCGATGGTGCCGAGGGGATCGAGATGTTTGAGCGGATTCAGGGAGAGGCGACCTGCATCACGTGCCGTAGGATCGCCAAACCGCAGAGCCATCCAGCCGTGTGCCAGTTCGTGCACGGACAAGCTGATGAGGATTGTAGGGGCTAATAACAGAATTTCCATCCAAAAAGACATCAATCATCCAATCCTGTAGGGGGTATTGAGTTGTCACCCGCATCGCCTGATGAGCCTACCGCCGCTTCACGGGCCGCCTCATCGGCCATTTGGTCGATTTCATCCCGGCTTACCTCATCACCCAT
Organism: uncultured Cytophagia bacterium; assembly: GCA_964400115.1. Taxonomy (GTDB): domain Bacteria; phylum Zhuqueibacterota; class Zhuqueibacteria; order Residuimicrobiales; family Oceaniaggregativiventaceae; genus Oceaniaggregativivens. The sequence continues at coordinate 6,239 of CAYNUX010000181.1, read as the reverse complement.
TTCATTGCCCATCTTGCGAATGAAACGTTCCACGCTGCGGGGGTCATTTTCATCCAGTCCACCCCAGCTCGAAGGATCAGCCAAAGATTCCAGGCGATCTTCTTCTGACTTTACAGAGGCAAAGCGGGACATGATGCGCTTTAGGCGATGGTCTTTACCTTGCGGACATATAGCCGACTCGGTACTCGAACGCAAAAACAGCGAGACGAGTTTGCGGCAATCGAGACATATGTATTCATAAATCGGCAAGTGTCCACTCCTAACCTTTCAAGTGAGCAATAGCCTGGTATTCGTCTTCATAATTGGTCAGAACATCGCCGAGTTGTGCAATTTGAATCAAACTCTTGATTCGTTCCTGTGCTCCGCAGATCGCAAATTTGGCTCCCTGGTCACGAGCCTGACGCAAGCCAAACAAAAGCGAACCCAAACCTGAACTATCCGCGTAAACGGTTTCACCCAAATCAATGATGATCTTGGCATCCGGGTCATCGCTTAACAAAACCAGGATTTGAGCTTTGAGATCCGGTGCCACTACAGAATCAAGACGCTGCTCTTTTAAACGCAATACCTTGACATCATCAACGGTTTCCAATAAAAAATTCAAAACATCCTCCTCAATCTATGTCATCGTGGCCAAAATAAGAACATTTTGCAAATTTTGCAAGGATTTGTTTATTGGACTGTTACGATGATCGAATTCTGTTTTTGTATAACCTTTTTAATAACTTTACGCACCTGTTTGGGTTTGAGATTCATCAGAGCCTGATCAAAGTTTTGATAATAGCGGGGCTGATCGGTTCGAAATGCGCCCAATCCCATCAAGTAAGCTCGTCCCATACTCAACAGTTGCCGCATCAGGCGGCTGCCATGAGCCTGATTGATCGCAGTCTTTACCTCCTGGTCATCGGGCATCTCTTGCACGAGTCGCTGCAGTTCGGCAAGAATTCCCTTTTGCGCCGAATCGATATTCACAGTTCGGGTACCCATTTGAACGGCAATGACAGCTTGATCATCGACAAATTCGATAAAAGAGCCGATTCTGTACGCCAGGCCTTGTTTTTCACGCAGTTGAAACGCAACCCGCGAGGAAAGTATAACATTGGCGATATAAAGAGCAGCATGGTCTGTCATGGGAACAGATTTATAAACTTGTCCGACCAGAACAGCCGCCTGTGCACTGCCGATACTATCGGAAACGAACGTATTCTGCTGAGGCTGTTCTATCTTAACGGGTTCGATTTCTTTCTCCGTTTCAGTGTCAAGCCCATCGAATTGGTTCTTTAGCGATTGCATCACTTGTTGGGCGGGCAACTCGCTGACTGCGGATATAATCAGATTGGATGGCGCAAAATACCGTTCATGATAACGGCTCAGGGTTTCCACGTCCACTCGCTGTAAAGTGCTTGCCGGAGGGTTGATAGGCTTGACAAAGGGCGAGTTTGGAGCGGTTTCTTGCCAAAACAGTATTTTTGCCCGGTCAGATGCAGAAACAGGCCGACGCGCCATGCCCATCTTTTGTTGCACAATCTCTTGCAGCGATGCATTGTCGAAACGGGAATTTTTGAGCATACTGCTAAAGAGATCTATTGCCTGGTCTTTATATTGATTTAAAGATTCGAATCGAACAAAAGAAAACGCATGATCGGTATAATAATCATCAAACGGAATAAAAGGATGGTCATTCACCTTGACCTGAGCGCCTATCTTTCGCAGTTCCCGGGTTAATGCTTGTTCATCATACTTTTCGGTTCCCTTTAGCAACATATCGTGCAAAAGTACGGTCAAGCCGGGCAGGGTGTCCGGTTCCATGGCTGAGCGGTTTTTGGCAAGTGCATGCAATGCCAGGATATCAGATCCGCTTTGTTGACTGACGATCAGCCGCAATCCGTTCTTCAGGGTTTCATCGAGGGTCACCTCTCTAGCCTGATCGGTGATAGCATTCTTTTCAGGTGCGGATTTAATGATCACGGCGTGATGGGGTTGTATGGCCAGCCAGTTCAATGCAGACTTTATCTCATCGATTGTCACGGATCGCAGCGAATCCTGATATCCGGCAACCCAGGGACTCCCTCCCAATACCAGCCATTGCGATTTCAGCATGCCATAAAAATGGGGCCGTTCGGCATTGATCTCATTTTCGGTCAATACACTCAGTCTTGCTGCATCCAATAGTTGCGACGTCCATTCCTGTTGTGCTAATTTTGCAAAGGCTGCTTTTACCTGTTCGGCCAGAGCTTGCGGTTCAGAGCTATGTTTATGTTGTAGTGACAGAGAGACATTAAATTCCGTGAATTGCGGATGGGGTTGAAAATAGATCGCGCTCTTGACCACCTGTTGATCCAATCGATTCTGCAGTTGCATTTGTCCCTCATTGAGAAGACTGGGCAACAATTCAAAGGCAAAAAATAGCGGATGGGTCGTATCCGGACCTTTCCATATCAAATCAAGGGAAGGTTGTCTGACATTGCTCTCGATGACATGAAACGTTTCGTGATCAGGGAAGGAGGGCTGATCGACCTTTGGGTGCTCTATTGGTTTGGCCGGATAGGGTTCATACCATTTTTGCGCTTTTTCAATCATCTCGTCGCCGGTCAAATCTCCGACGATCATCAGGATCATATTATTAGGCGCATAAAACCTTTGGTAAAAATCCCATACGTGCTCGCGTCTCATGGAGCGAATAGAGAGCGGGGTACCCAAAACAGGGCGGCTATAAGGTGAATCATTATAGAGTAATAGCTGAGCCAATAATTGATTTTGATATCCGGGCCGGCTCATGCTCTGAGCGATCTCTTCGGCAATAATGCCCTTTTCTTTTTCGAATTTCTCCGGAGGCAAAGTGGAATTGAAAAGCATATCAGACTGTATAGCCATGGCCGTATCGATATAGGTTTTGGCAGCAAGAACCATAAAGCTTACATAATCTTCAGAGGTACTGGCATTGTTGTACCCGCCGATTCTATCCATGGTCTCGTACAGATCTTCCTGGGTTCTGGTTTTGGTACCATTGAACAGCAAATGCTCGAGATAATGGGAAGCCCCACTGGTTTCAGCGGTTTCGAATCGACTGCCGGCTTTGACCGTGACAATGGCTGCCACGACCGGGGCACCCTCTTTGGGAATCAGCAAGTACTCCATACCATTTTCCAGGTATCCACGCATCATCCGTGCATTCAGGCGTTCAACAGGCTGAGCGTTACCTATCGCAATATGAACAGCATAAAGTATTACAAGAGCCAAGAGATTTTTCATTTGATTATCCTTTCAACTTGGACAATTCCCAAAGTTTGGCATATTTCATTGCAACATAACCGGAAGATAACAAGCAGAGCATAAATCCCTGAGCTCCATCCAGAAAGCCCTGTCGCAGAATAAACATTTTAAAAAACATATGCAACGGACGGAACAGGATAGAAAAAACATTGGCGCGTCTGCCTTTACGGTACAGTTCATCAGCGGCCAGTGAGGTATATCGATTGAACTTTTTCATATAGTGTTCCAGATCCGGATCCGTAAAATGCAATAGAGGTTCTTGCAACTGGCTGCGCTCGCCTTTGAGTTCAACACCTTCGTGAACCTGTTTATCATTGAATCTCCCTTTTGACCGGCGAAACAGTCTTAAAACATATCCGGGATACCAGCCACAATGAGCGATCCAGCGCCCCAAGAAATAGGCTTTGCGAGGAATTTCGAATCCATTCTCAGGGGGATCACCGCTCAACAACTGTTCGATTTCTTGACGAGATTCAAGAGTTACTCTTTCGTCAGCATCGATCCAAAGAATCCAGTCCGAATGGCAATGTTGCAAAGCCAGATTTTTTGTAGCGGCATACCCGAGCCATTCGGTGACAATGACCTTGTCCGTATATTGTCTGGCAATGTCTACGGTGCGGTCTATACTTTGAGAATCCACGACGACCAGCTCATCAGCCCATGCCACGCTGGAGAGACAATCGTCAATGTTGTGTTCCTCATTTTTGGTAATAACGAGTACACTCAGACTAGCCATCGGGCACCCTGGTTTTTAGTTTTCTTTGATCGGGTGGCAAATGAGAGAGATGCCAGAGTTTCATATACAATACCATTTTTAAAAACGCTGCGATCCAGGCGAGCAAGAATCCATGCATTCCTTCCAGAAAGCCTTTCTGAACGATATATTTTCTCCAAAACTCGCTAAAAGGATGAGTAAGGAAATCCAGAGGGATTACCCGACGGCCGAAACGGTCAAGAGCTTCGAGTGTAGAATAGCGGTTGAGTTTTTCCAGGCTATCGAATAAAGAATCATGGGAATAGTGGTCAATATCACTGCTTAACGTTCCCACTAAACCGTCCACCAGAAATCCCTCATGCACTCGCTGTCGGGATAACCGGGTTTTTGTTTTACGAAAAAGTCGAATTTGATAACCGGGATACCAGCCGCAATGTTGGATCCATTTTCCTAAAAAATAAGACCGGCGTGCCATGCGATAGCCGTCATACACAGGAAGAGATGACAACAATTGTTCGATCTCTTTTCGCAATTCCGGTCGGACTCGCTCATCGGCGTCAATGGAAAGCACCCATTCATTCCGGCATTTTTGCAAAGCAAAATCTTTTTGAGTGGCAAAACCGGGCCAAGGTCTTGTAAAAATCCGATCGGTATATTCCCTGCATATTTCTACAGTGTTGTCAGTGCTTTCGGCATCTACAATAATGATTTCATCTGCCCACGAAACACTTGCCAGACATTCTCGAATGACCGCTTGCTCATTCAGGGTAATAATCGTAACAGAAAGTTTCGCCACGGCATATCCTTTTTCTCATGGTATGTGGTTTTTATCTCGCAGGCTGATCATTAAATGACACTGAAAATAACAGCCGTTTTCTGGGAAATTCGTTTTAAAAAATCAGATTCCGATATTATTTTTCTGAGCACATTCGACAGCTGCCGCAAACACCCTGTCCACAGTCAGCCATTTCATACAACTGGTATGGGGACAACGCAGTCGATTGCATCCCAAACAGGCCAGTGAATCGTATTTTACGACAATATGTTTGTCGCCATAGGGCCCCTGATGTTCGGGTTGAGTAGGCCCAAACAACCCTACAGTAGGGGTATTTACAGCTGCGGCTATGTGCATAGGCCCGGAATCGGTGCTGATTATCATATTCATGCGTTGCATCAAGGCCCCTAGCTGTTTTAAATTTGTTTCCGGCAAAAGGCGAGAAGGAGAACGCATAAGCTTTAGGCATTTCTCGGCTTGATGTTTTTCGCCAGGACCCCAAATCCATAAAATATCAGCATTCCATGCTTCAACCAATCGATCGGCCAGCACAGCAAATCGTTCCAGAGGCCATCGTTTTGCTGGCCAGCCCCCGGAAAAATTGAGACCAATGACCAGATTCCCATCGAGTTTTTCTTCTGTCCAAAACTGCCCGGCAAAATCAAGAGCATGCGGCTCAAGAGTAAAGTCGGGTTTACGATAGACAACAGGTATCTCTAAGGCGTGCAAGGCATCCAAATGCCAATCCACTTCATGCAATTCCTTTGCCCTTGAAGGCACCACAACATTATAGGCCCATTTTCGGATTCGATAATCATATCCTACACGCCATCTGGCACTGCTGAACAGAGTCAGGATAGCGCTACGCGGATTACCGAAAAAGTCGAATACCAAATCATATTTTTGGGCTTTTAAATGAGAAAAAAACCGGTTCTGAGTTTTAATTTTTTCTATCCACGAAAAATTTTGCATCTTTTTTTTGTCGATGGTGATGATTTGGTTCAAACGAGGATGGTCTCTCACCACATCCCGGCAAAACGGTTCGGTAATGAAATCAATATGGGCATTCGGGAAGGCCTTTGCCAGATTCTCGATAACAACCGTCGACATAACCACATCGCCGATAGCACGCAATTTTATCAATAAAATGCGATTTATGTTTTCTTTATGTATCATCACGGCTGTCCGACATAGATAATAAGGACACTATTTTTCACGGAAATATTCGCTTTATGCATTTTAAACCCAGGCTAGTCAAACAGGCTCATTTTTCGAATGATTTCATGCAAGCTTATTCGGGACGCAGAGAAAGATTAATGACGAGAAATCATCCAGAATTTTGAAAACTGTGACCGCATTTGGTAGCGTGTTGTTTTGAGATATTTTATTTATCAAAGACATTCATTGAAAATATTAGGAAACCAGCATACACAGGCTGTTGGATCACTTTTTTTTCTTGGCGACCTCTCTGCGACT
>CAYNUX010000180.1:0-7731 GCA_964400115.1 uncultured Cytophagia bacterium | reverse complement strand
GGACGAATCATTGCGGATCATTCTTAATTATTGGCGCTTTCATGGGGGGAAATGGAGGTTGATAAATTCCAATGAATGAGTCTACGGCCGATCCGGGTTTGTTTATCAGCTTTGAAGGGATAGATTTTTGTGGCAAATCCACCCAGACCCGTCTTTTTGCCCAATTTCTCCGGGACCAGGGATATTCAATATTGACCCTGCGCGATCCGGGTAGCAGCACGATCTCTGAACGAATACGGGCGATTTTACTGGATTTGTCCCACCAGGAAATGAGCAGGCATACAGAATTGTTGCTGTATGAAGCCGCCCGGGCACAAATGGTTGAACAAATGATTCAACCGGCATTGCGTTCCGGGCAACTCGTTGTTTGTGACCGATTCTTTGACTCTACAACCGCTTATCAGGGTTACGGGCGGCAACTGGATTTAGCCGTGATTCGTCAGGCCAATGAACTCGGTTCTTGTGGTTTGACACCACATATTACATTTTTGATCGATCTGGAACCCGAACTTGCTTTGGAGCGTAGACGAAAAAGCAATCGTTCAAAAGACCGAATGGAAGCTGAAGGGCTGGATTTTCAAAAACGTGTACGTAAAGGCTTTCTGACCATCGCCCACGAAAACCCTCACCGCGTCATGGTGTTGCACGGTGATCAGGGAATTCAGGCAATACAGCAGCAAATCCGCCTCGGTTTTGAAAGGGTTTATTATGATCAAGGGAGATCCTTATGAAATATCGAAATCTTTATATTACTGCAGTTATTGTTCTTGTCACCACATTCAGTGGTTGGTTCGGTGGCTTGCATAGTGACTCTGCACGAGATCTATATTATACCGTCAAACAAAATGTCATGTTATTCGGGCAGGTTTACCAGGCCATAACCGACCGTTATGTTGAAGAAATCGATCCGGAAAAGTTTATCCGTGCCGGTATTCGTGGCATGCTTGACGAACTCGATCCCTATAGTGTTTACCTTGAAAAGGAGAGCAGCGATGAACTCCGTATCATGACCGAAGGTAAATATTACGGTGTTGGCATGCGAATCGTGATCCGCAATGGCTGGACCACCGTGGCAGAGCCTCCGTTCCCCAATAGCCCTGCAGCACGAGCAGGTATCCGTGAAGGGGATCAAATTATCAGTGTGGATGGCCAGAGTACCAAGGGGCTTTCCCTTTCTGGAACCGCTAACAAATTGCGTGGTAAAGAAAAAGGCTCTGCTGTTACGATTAAAATAAAACGTTATGGTGAAGAAAAACCATTGGATTTTCGTCTCTTGCGCGATGAGATCGAGGTGACCGATGTGCAATATACCGGCTTTGTTCGGCCGAATATCGGGTTGATCAAACTCGATCGCTTTAACCGAAGTGCCGGGCAACAAATACGTCACGCTATTCAGTCTCTCAAGGATCAAGGGATGACGGCCTTGATATTGGATCTGCGGGGAAATCCCGGGGGCCTGCTGGATGTGGCTGTGAGTGTAGCGGATAATTTTATCGAAAAGGGTGAACTCATCGTTTACACTCAAGGGCGCTGGGAAAATACACGTCAGGAATATCGAGCCACACGCGAATCTCTGATCGGTGATATGCCTCTGGCTGTATTGGTCGATGGCTATAGCGCTTCCGCTTCGGAAATCGTTGCAGGGGCAATACAGGATCTCGATCGCGGCGTCATCCTCGGCAGTGAAACATTTGGCAAGGGTCTTGTTCAAACCGTGGTCCCCCTTGACCGTCGTGGTGAACGACAAGTGAAAATTACCACGGCGCAATATTATATGCCCAGTGGACGTTTGATTCAACGGCCTGAGGTTTTCGAACGCGGACCCGGCTCTGTTTTGATGAATTCCTCGGATTCCGTCGCCCAAAAACGCGATGAAAAAGAAACCGAGGAACAAGAGGAGGATGAAAAAAATGCTCCTAAATATTTTACCCAAAATGGAAGAACTGTATATGGCGGGGGAGGCATAAAACCAGATATTGAAGAAACATTCTTTGAAATGAATCGATATGAAATCGAATTGATGCGTCGGTCAATGTTTTTTAATTATGGATTGGAATTTGTGGATAAACATCCAAATCTTTCAAAAGACTTTGCACTTTCCGAACAAGATGTTGATTCTTTTTTCCAATTCATAGATAGCAAAGAATTTGACTATAAACCCGATGGGTATGAAGAACTCGAAGAGATTGCCAAAATCGCTCAGGAGGAAAGTCATTATAAAGCGCTTGCTCCCAGTATCGAAGCGATGAAAGAAACGTTTGAAATTGTTAAAAAGAATGAACGCAAAGCTTCAAAAGACCATATCCGCTTTTTCCTTAAACGTGAAATTGCAGGCAAAGCATTTGGCCGCGACTCTTATACCGAAGCCATGTTTGCCAGTGATTCTACTCTTATAAAAGCCGTTGACGTCTTGCAGTATCTGGAAGAGTATAATAGAATTCTCGGGAAAAAGTCCGCGACAAGCGAATAGCCTACGTGCTTTTTCTCTGATTCGGAATAGCCTCTCGGCGATTTGTATCGAAAATCTTCGAGAGACTAATTCCCAACTCGTTTCAAGATAATTGAATGAGAAAATAGTATACCCTTGAATCATGTATCCCTTAATTGAGGAGGATCAAAAACATGGAGAAATACGTCTATACCTTTGGTGACGGAAAAGCTGAAGGTAAAGCAGACATGAAAAATCTCTTGGGTGGTAAAGGTGCAAACCTGGCAGAAATGAACCTTATCGGCGTTCCGGTTCCTGCAGGGTTTACGATTTCCACCGAAGCCAGTGCCGAATATAACAAAATCGGTCGTGAAAAAACCGTCCAGATGCTGAAAGAAGAAGTGAAAGAAGGCATCAAGAGTATCGAACAGGTGATGGATAAAAAGTTTGGCGACCGCGAGAATCCGCTTTTGGTTTCTGTGCGTTCCGGTGCTCGAGTGTCTATGCCCGGTATGATGGACACGGTTCTCAACCTCGGTATCAATGATGATGCTGTCGCCGGTCTGATCGAAAAATCAGGAAATGAACGTTTTGCCTGGGATTCCTACCGTCGTTTTATTCAAATGTATGGCGATGTCGTCATGGGCATGAAGCCGGAAAGTAAAGAAGATATCGATCCTTTTGAAGAAATCATTGAAAAAGCCAAAGAAGAAAAAGGGGTCGAGAATGACAATGAACTCACCAATGAAGATCTAAAAAAACTGGTCAATGATTTCAAAGCTGCTGTCAAACGTGTTACGGGCAAAGAGTTTCCCACAGATCCCTGGGAACAACTCTGGGGTGCCGTCGTGGCGGTATTTGAAAGCTGGAACAATGAGCGCGCTGCCGTGTATCGTAAACTTAATGGCATTCCTGCAGAATGGGGGACGGCTGTTAATGTACAGGCAATGGTTTTCGGTAACATGGGCAGCAATTCAGCCACGGGTGTTGCCTTTACCCGTGATGCCGGAACCGGCGAAGATCTTTTTAATGGTGAATATCTGATCGATGCTCAGGGTGAAGATGTGGTTGCCGGTGTCAGAACCCCGCAGCAAATCACTCTCGAAGGTTCCAAACGCTGGGCTGTTTTGGCTGGAGTCTCTGAAGAGGAACGCAAAACCAAATTCCCCTCTCTGGAAGAAGCCATGCCCCAGGTCTATAAAGAATTGCGTGATGTAGAGACAAAATTGGAAAATCATTATAAAGACATGCAGGACCTAGAGTTTACCATCGAAGATGGCCGTCTTTGGTTACTGCAAACCCGTAATGGCAAGCGCACCGGTGCTGCCATGGTTCGCATCGCCATGGAAATGCTGGATCAGGGTTACTTTGACGAAAAGACAGCGATCATGCGCGTCGCACCGAACAGACTGGATGAACTGTTGCACCCGGTGTTCGATCTGGAAGCTTTGAAAAATGCGACTGTGATTGCCAAGGGGTTGCCCGCTTCTCCAGGTGCAGCAACCGGACGAATCGTCTTTTTTGCTGATGAAGCCGAAGAATGGGCAGCACGCGGTGAAGAAGTGATCCTGGTACGCATCGAAACATCACCCGAAGATCTCTCTGGAATGAATGCCGCCAATGGTATTTTGACCGCCCGTGGAGGTATGACCTCACACGCCGCTGTTGTTGCTCGCGGCATGGGTAAATGCTGTGTGTCCGGTGCAGGTATCATCAAGATCAATTACAAGAACCGCGCCATGACCGTTGATGGCAAGATCTTTAATGAAGGCGATTGGATCTCTCTGAACGGGAGTACCGGGCAGGTTCTCGAGGGAAAGATCGATACCATGGAACCCCAGATGGCCGGTGACTTTGGTAAGCTTATGGATCTGTGTGATAAATACGCCACCATGCTGGTCAGAACCAATGCAGATACCCCCCATGATTCCACTGTGGCCCGCGATTTTGGAGCCAAAGGTATTGGCCTCTGCCGTACAGAGCACATGTTTTTTGAGGGCGATCGTATCAAAGCCATGCGTGAGATGATTCTGTCCAAGGATGAAACCGGTCGACGTAAAGCGTTGACAAAAATCCTGCCTTATCAACGCCAGGATTTTGAGGGAATCTTTGAAGCCATGGACGGATTGCCGGTCACCATTCGTCTGCTGGATCCGCCCCTGCACGAATTTGTTCCGCACGAAGAAGCCAATCAAGCAGATATGGCCAAAGAGATGGGCATCAGCGTGGAAGAGGTAAAGGCTACGGTTGAAGATCTTGCTGAATTCAATCCCATGCTGGGTCACCGCGGTTGCCGTCTTGGAAATACTTATCCTGAAATTACCGAGATGCAGGCCCGCGCTATCCTCGAAGCGGCTCTCAATGTCAAGCAACGCGGCGTGGATACGCTTCCCGAAATCATGGTTCCTCTTATCGGTACCATCGAAGAGTTTCGTCTTCAGGAAAAGATCATCCGTGAAACTGCGGAAAAAGTCTTTGAAGAAAAAGGCGAAAAAATCGATTACCTGGTGGGAACGATGATCGAGATTCCCCGTGCCGCCCTTACGGCCGATAAAGTCGCTGAAGGCGCTGAATTCTTTTCCTTCGGCACCAATGATCTGACCCAGATGACCTTTGGCTATTCCCGCGACGATGCCGGAAAATTCTTGCCTGTTTACCTGGAAAAGAACCTTCTCAAAGAAGATCCCTTCCAGGTGCTGGATCAAACCGGCGTCGGACAATTGGTCGAAATGGGAACACAAAAAGGCCGCTCTACGCGTCCCGATCTCAAGGTCGGTATCTGTGGTGAGCACGGCGGTGAACCCAAATCGGTTAAATTCTGCCACAAAGTCGGTATGAATTATGTGTCTTGCTCGCCTTTCCGCGTACCCATCGCACGGTTGGCTGCAGCACAAGCCGCAATTGAAAATGATTGATTATATTCAATAAATCATACTCTAGGCGGCATCTCGTTTCACCGAGATGCCGCTTGTTATTTCAGGAGCTTTATGTCGCAATTTAGAATATTTTGTGATTTTGATGGTACCGTCGCCCAAAATGATGTGGGTAACCAGATTTTCACCCGGTTTGGTGATCCCGAAAAATGGTGGCAGCTCGTACAAGAGTGGCGTGAGGGCAAATTGCACGGCCGTGAAATGTGGCGTCGTCAGGCTGCTATTTCAAACATGACCACACGGCAGCTGGATGAGTTTAGTGCCGAACAAGCGATCGATTCTCATTTCAGGGAATTCGTCGGGTTTTGCAAAGCCAATCACCTGCCTGTTTCAGTTCTCAGTGACGGCATGGACGCCTATATCGAACGGATCCTTGCATTCAACGATATAGACATCCCGGTGCGGGCAAATCATCTCGTTATTCATGATGACGGGTCACTCAACGTCGAGTTTCCCTATTTCAAATACAGTTGTGGCCAATGTGCCAATTGTAAAGGGTATCATCTGCGTTCTCTTCGAAAGCCCGGTGAGACAGTGGTTTATGTCGGAGATGGTTATTCTGATCTATGTGCTGTTCCTGAGGCGGATCTTGTATTTGCCAAAGACGATTTATTGACCCATTGCCGGGAAAATCGGCTCGACTGTGTACCGTTTGAAACGTTTAAACAGGTAAAAAATCATCTCTCCTCACTCTTGCATACCCCCTGACCCTTCTTTTGTTTTGACTTTTTCCCATTGATTTCTTAACATAAGCTGAAAAGCGAATGGGTCGCATAAACCGTATCATGACGGATCGTGTCGATCTTTGGGGTTCTAATGTTCGACACCCTCCCTGTTTGTGCCTCTCTCATTGTCTTAAAATATAGAGGAGGAGTATGGATTTTCTCAAACAGTTGAATGTGCTCAAGGAGAATTACGGCTCTGCAACCGGACAATCATGGAATGAAACCCGGGATCAGGGATCTCTCGAGGTGATGTCTCCGGTTGATGGCAAATCCATAGGCCGGGTTTATCTGGCCTCTGAACAGGATTATCAGCGCATTATTGCGACGGCTCAGCAAGCGTTCAATACCTGGCGCATGGTTCCGGCCCCAAAGCGGGGTGAGATTGTCAGATTGATCGGCCTCAAACTGAGAGAATATAAACACCCCCTGGGTACGCTGGTCTCTTATGAGATGGGCAAGTCTTTGCAGGAAGGTTTGGGCGAAGTCCAGGAGATGATCGATATTTGTGATTTCAGCGTCGGCCAGTCCCGCCAACTCTATGGCTTTACCATGCACTCCGAGCGGGTACAGCATCGCATGTATGATCAATATCATCCATTGGGAATTGTGGGAGTGATTACGGCGTTTAATTTTCCGGTCGCTGTCTGGGCGTGGAATGCCATGATTGCTGCGGTTTGTGGTGATGTCGTATTGTGGAAGCCTTCATCCAAGGTGCCGCTCACGGCCATCGCTGTGCAGAAAATCGTTTCCCAGGTCTTGGCAGAACAGAATCTCCCGGAAGGGATATTTAATCTCCTTATCGGCCGTGGTTCCACGGTTGGTGAGCGTATGTTAAATGACAAACAAGTACCGCTGATCTCCATCACCGGCTCTACACAGGTGGGTCGCCGTGCCGCCGAGATCATCGGCAAACGGCTGGGTCGTACCATTCTCGAGCTGGGTGGAAATAACGCCATTATTATCACACCCGATGCGGATCTCCAACTCGCTCTTCCGGCCGTGGTCTTTGGTGCTGTGGGTACGGCAGGTCAGCGCTGTACCAGCACCCGTCGGATTATCATCCATGAATCGATCTATGATAAATTTAAAGACGCAGTAGTCAAGGCGTATAAAGGCCTGAAAATCGGTGATCCCCTGGATGAAGAAAATCATGTCGGTCCGTTGATTGACAAAGCCGCCGTGGAAATGTTTGCGCATGCCCTGGACATCCTTAAAGAAAAAGGAGGAAAGGTGCTGTTTGGCGGCGATATCCTTTCGGGCAAAGGGTATGAATCCGGCTGTTATGTGGTGCCGGCTCTCGTGGAAGCGGAAAATCATTGGGATATCGTGCAGGAAGAAACCTTTGCGCCGATTTTATATCTTGTAAAATACTCTGGCGACATCAAAGATGCCATCCATCTTCACAACGATGTGCCTCAAGGGTTGAGTTCGGCCATCTTTAGCAATAATATGCGCGAAACCGAAGCGTTTCTCTCCCATGCAGGGTCTGATTGCGGCATCGCCAATGTCAATATCGGTACTTCGGGCGCTGAAATCGGTGGTGCATTTGGGGGTGAAAAAGAGACCGGCGGCGGCCGCGAATCCGGTTCCGATGCCTGGAAAGCCTATATGCGGCGGCAAACCAATACGATCAACTACAGTACAG
>CAYNUX010000179.1:0-7734 GCA_964400115.1 uncultured Cytophagia bacterium | reverse complement strand
ATGGTCTGAAAACCTGGATCTGGTGGATGGCCATCGCGATGAATCTACCCAATATTGTCTATATTTATCTCTCGCAGACTATTCCTGACAGCTATTGGATCATTAACCTCTGCGTGGGCATCGAACAGTTTGGTTACGGGTTTGGTTTTACAGCTTATATGCTTTATATGATCTATGTATCTGAAGGAGATTATAAAACTTCGCATTTTGCCATCACGACAGGATTCATGGCTCTTGGGATGATGTTCCCGGGTATGATCAGCGGCTGGATCCAGGAGCTGGTAGGCTATCCAAACTTTTTTATCTGGGTGCTGATTGCCACGATACCGGGATTTATCATCATCACCTTTTTACCCCTTGACCCGGAATTTGGCAAGAAACGCGAAAAAGAAAGTTGAAATGTTGAACGGTTGAATCGATTCCACAGCGAACCATCACATTCCCCTAAACAGTTCAATCCTTCAACAGTTAACCGACAGACAAAAAAACGGATCCCAAAAAACTTTGGGATCCGTTAAACAGTTCTCCTTTATCAGCACTCAGCCCCCGAGTCCCCAAGGGGAAAAATAAATATAGATCAAAACAATCATCCCCAAAATGACCAGTGAATTGATCACATCTTTATAATTCCAGCTGGCGCGCGACGTGGCCTTGTCCTCTGCCACAGTAGTCTGATAGGTCAGACCATTAATTTTGCGATCCACAGGAGCGGGTGTTAAAAGACTGACAACCACCATCAAGACGACACAGATAATGAACAAAAAGATACAGAAATGCAAAAAGTTCATATCCGCGAATGCAAATGCAATGCCGCTGAGATGAGCTTTGCTCAATTCCGCAACCAGGCGCATCATACCAATAATAAATCCGCCGATTAATGCCGTCAAAGCTCCGGGCGCATTGATGCGTTTCCAAAAAAGCCCCAGCAAAAAGACCGAAGCAATGGGAGGAGCGAGATAGGACTGCACGCTTTGCAAATAGTGATAAAGTTGACCCGAGATCACTCGCATCAGGGGTATCCAGGCAATGCCTGATAAAACCACAATGCCGGTAGCCAATCGACCCACATTGACCAGTTTCTTTTCAGAGCTATCCGGTCTGATTTTTTTATAAATATCGATCGTAAAAAGCGTTGAACAAGAGTTAAAAACAGCGGCCAGAGACGACATGAGGGCGGCCAGCAATCCACCGGCGACCAGTCCTCGAACGCCCACAGGAAGCAGAGTGCGTACCAGGGTCGGAAAGGCCTGATCCGATTCTGGCAGCACCATTTGACCCGATTTTGCCAGTGCGAACGCAATAATACCCGGGATCATAAAAATGAACAAGGGTAACAGCTTTAAATACCCTGCAAAGATAGTTCCTCTGCGGGCCTGTTGCTCGTCACGAGCAGCCAGGGTTCTCTGTACGATATATTGATCCGTACACCAATACCAAATGCCCACGATAGGGGGTGCGAAAACCATTCCGGTCCACGGAAAATCAGGGTGATCTGCTGGCAGAAACATGGTAAAATGGCCCTCGCCTGCAATAGCAATCAGATTTCCCCATCCTCCAATGGCGTTGAGTCCTGCAATGGTTACGATCACAGATCCCAAAATCAGGACTATCGCTTGCAGTGCCTCTGTATAAACCACGGCTCGCAGACCGCCGAGTACGGTATAGATACCGGTAAGAATAACGATGATCAGGGCCCCTGTCCAGAATTCAATCCCCATCAATGCCTGAAATACCACGGCACCGGCATAAACAGTCACTGAAATCTTGGTAATCACATAACCCACGAGCATGATGATAGACAAAAACCACCTTGCCATGGGGGAATAACGAAGCTCTAAAAATTCCGGCATTGTGAATACGCGGCTTCTCATATAAAACGGCACAAACACCCAACCCAGCAATAACACGATCCATGAGTGCATCTCATAATGCCCCATGACAACGCCGGTCTCAGCAGCAGTACCGGCAAGACCGACCACGTGCTCTGAGCCGATATTTGACGCAAAAATGGAGGCACCGATCACAAACCAGCCCACATGGCGTCCGGCGAGAAAATAATCCTCTGTGGATTCTTGTTTTTGTCTGATCACCCACCACGCAATTCCTGCAATGATGGTGAAATAAAACGCGACAACAATCCAATCCAGCAATTCGAATCCCATACACTCTCTCCTCATTGTGTGGCAAACAGGGTTAATGATATATTTTCAATCTATTTCCAGGGGTTGCAGACAGATACAGGATATCTTGAAGGATCGCCATAAATGTATCATTCAAAATGAGAAAAACAAAGAAAAAAATGTGCAGTTTAATTAAAGAGGGAAAAGGATGGCACCATCAATATTTTATTTTATCCGGAATAGAATCCGTTCCAGCAAAAGGCTAACATCAGCCAGGAACGAGGCCCTCGGATCAGGAACGTTCCTCTTTTTGCAGAGCTTCGAACCCGGAAATGATATCCAGCAGTTCCGAAGTGATAGAATCCTGCCGGGTACGGTTATATCGGGATTGCAGGTCTTCCATGCGCTCCTCGATATTCTTTTCTGCGGCTTGCATGGCAGCCAGTCGACTGGCATTCTCACTTGCCATGGATTCGGCGAAACCCCGATATATGGAAACAAAGAGGTATTCACGGATCAAGGCTGCAGACAATTGCTCCAAAGGCATATTGTGTTGAGCAAGACATCTGGAGGGCCACTCTTTTTGGGATAGTCGCTCCAACCATTGAGGATCAAGAGGTAATATATCCTGATGATGCGGTTCATAAGAAGACCCTGACAATTTTCGATTAAAAAAGAGCCGGATTCGCCCGAGCCGTGTCTCTTGACGCCATTCTTGAATCCGAATCAGCAGATCATTCACATGATCGGATATCGTATGCACTGAAGAGGGCAGGTCGTGCACCCAGTCGATCCGGATATTCGGATGATCGTGCATCAATGAACTCAAACGTGGTCCCAGTGTAATCCCATGGACAGTCCTTTTTTGCAGCAAATCATCCTGAATATGCGCATTTACATGATCAGCAATATCTTCGTTAAAAGAGCCACACATTCCTTGTTCAGATCCAAAGATAATAAATCCCACATGTTCGACTTGCCTCAAAGGCTCTTCTAATGCAAAAGCTGTAGGATGAATGGATTTCAGCAAAACCTGAAATCCCCGTTCCACATTTTTATGGTACCGTAAAAGAGATTTTACCGCCTGATCGTATTGATGGATGCTCACCGCAGAGATGGATTTCATGGTTTTAACCACGGTTTGCAATTCCTCTGTACTGTCCAGTTGTTTTTTTAGTTGCTCAAGTGTTTGCATCTTGAGCTCCATTCGAATTTTCAATCTCTTGCCCGGATTCCGTGGATTGCTGCTGTTTGAGATCTTTGACAATACGATCGAATGTCTTTTTCAGAGTCTCTCGCTGTTCTTCACTGAGACGATTATTTTCGAGTATTGGTTCTTTTAAATCCTGATGCTGATCCCGCACAGCCTTTCGGATCTCATCTTCCACAAGAGAAACCTGATCCACCTCGAACTCATCCATATATCCCTCAGTCACGGCAAAGAGAACCGCGATTTGTTCCAAGACAGGGATGGGTTGATACTGAGCTTGCTTAAGAACCTGACGCACTCTATAGCCGCGCTCCAGGGTTTGTCGTGTTTCCTCATCCAGGCGGGTGCTGAAACGGGAAAACGATTCCACCTCTTCAAACTGGGAATACGACAGCCTCAGATCACCGGCAATATCCCGATAAGCAGCCAATTGTGTTTTTCCCCCAACACGGGAAACAGATTTGCCGACATCCACCGGAGGCAGCAACCCCTTTTGAAACAGATTGGGAGAAAGCGCGATTTGTCCATCGGTAATGGAAATCAGGTTTGTGGGAATATAAGCAGACATGTTTTGGGCCTGCGTCTCGACAATAGGCAAAGCTGACAATGATCCTCCGCCTTTTTCTTCACTAAAGTGCGTAGCACGCTCCAGCAACCGGGAATGAATATAAAAAATATCACCGGGATAAGCTTCTCTGGCCGGAGGGCGGCGCAACAATAGCGATAACTCGCGATAGGCACGGGCGTGATGTGTAAGATCATCATACACCAGCAGGACATCCTCGCCACGATCCATGAAAAATTCGCCGATAGCAGTGGCGGCGTAGGGAGCGATAAACTGGAGTCCAGGTGGATCTTGTCCGTCTGTGAACACGACAATCGTATGATCCATAGCGCCATATTTTTGCAGCTGATCCACGGTTTTGGCCACATCGGAGCTTTTTTGTCCGATAGCGCAATAGATGCACGTAACATCTTTATCGCGCTGATTGATGATCGTGTCCACTGCAATGGCGGTCTTGCCGGTTTGACGATCCCCCACGATCAGTTCGCGCTGTCCCCGGCCAATGGGGATAAGGGCATCCAGCACCTTGAGGCCGGTCTGCAAAGGTTCCTGCACAGGGGACCGATCCATGATTTCGGGTGCAGGCCGTTCGATAGGACGTCGTTCTGATGAACGGATTCGTCCCTGACCATCCATAGGCCTGCCAACAGGATCGACCATACGGCCCAAAAGCGCCTCACCCACCGGCACATCGACGACGCGTCTTGTTCGATAGACCTCCTGGCCGACGCCAATCTCATCGCTCACATCGAACAACACCACACCGATCTCATCGGGATCAAGATTAAAGGCCATGCCATACCGGTCTCCTTCGAACCGTAGCAGTTCTTCTGATTGTGCATGTTCAAGACCCCTGATACGGGCAATCCCTTCGCCAACGAAAACAACTCGTCCGATCTCCCGCGTCCTGGGCTCTGCTTTTTGTTTTTCCAAAGCCTGATGCAAAAGATCGACAGATTCTTTTAAAGCACTATTGATTTGATCATTCATAGCTATCTTATTTTTGCTCGCTCATTAATTCACGATAGGTTTCACTCAATTCGGACAAATAGGGTTTTATTCCCCAGGAGACGACCTGATCGCCTACCTGCAGTTCAATACCACATATCAAATCGTTATGGGTTTGAAATTCGATCTCTTTATCATCATCCTTAAGCTTTGATTGCAGCTTTTCTTTTTTCTTTTTGTCAGGATCAAAAGAGGTGCGAACCAGGATTTTTTTCTTGCCGGCTTTACGCCAATCTATTTCATCGATTTTATCTAAAAAACGATCGAGCATTCGAGCTTCCAATTCTTCGTTTGCCAGATCAGCGAGAATTTTTTCACTGATTTGCACGGCTTGTTTCCCGATTTGATTTTTGAGATCTCGGACAAACTCTTTTTGCTGGTCTTCAAGGGCTTTATGCCATTGTTGTTTTTTTTCGTCGATCTCTTTGCGAACGTTATCCAGTTCCGCGTTCTTTTTTTCTTTGATTTCATCGTCCAGAGCCTGGAATTTTTGTTGTTTTTTTTGCTCAAAATCTTTTCGTTCGCTTTCGAATTTTTCCTTTTCTTGCTGCGCGTCCTGTTCCCGGGATTCTGCCTCGTGTAAACGTGAGGCAATCCGCTCCTGGCGTTCGTTGATAATATTTATGATTCGATCATAAAGAAAATATTTGAGCAGCCCGACAAGAATTAGGAAATTGACTATTTGAGCAACGAATGTAAACCAATCAATTTGCATCGAGTGTCTCCTTTTTACCCGGTCACGTGATTCCAAAAAGGATTGGCAAAAAGAATGATCATTGAAATCACAAAACAATAGATCGCGAATGATTCAATCATTGCCAGTCCGACAAACAATGTACGCGTCAACGTGCCCGATTCATCCGGTTGTTGAGCAATAGATTGCAAGCCTTGAGCCACAGCTCGCCCCTGCGCCAGTGCTGATGTGATCGAGCCAATAGCAATGGTCAAACCAGCCATAACGATAGAAACAGCGCCAATGATACTGACATTATCCATAAATCTTTCTCCTTTATGAGTTAACATTCACTAAAAGTTCATTCTAAACCAATACATTATTCCTGTTTTTCTCGTTGCTGTTCTTGTGCCCTCAATCCCGATCCGATATAAACAGTAGCGAGAATAGCAAAAATATAGGCTTGTATTTGTCCGATGATCAGATCCAATAGTTGCGTGAGCACCGGAAAAAAAAGAGGTGCGACGGTCAATAATATCGCTGCAATCAGACTCCCGCTCAACACATTGCCAAAGAGCCTGATCGCGAGAGCTAACGTTCTGGATAATTCACCAATCACCAAAAAGGGCAGCATAAACGGTGAAGGGGTGATATAATGCTTTAAATATCCCTTGACGCCTGCCTCATAGATGCCATAGACAGGGACTGCAAAAAATGAACATGTTGCAAGTGCGGCAGTGGTGGATAAAGAACTCGTCGGCGGTTCATAAAAAGGAACAAAACTCAGGAGGTTGGATAACGAGATAAATATTCCCAGTGTGCCGATAAACGGTAAAAACGGGCTGGGATCACGCCGCATAACATCCCGGATCTGCTCGCGAATAAATATCACGATTGACTCTAAAAGATGTTGACCGCGGGAGATATTGACATCGCTTCTTAGATTGCGTGTAATCAACCAGGAAAAAATGAAAAGTATCGCCATCACCATCCAGGTAAAAACCAGGGTGGCATTAATCGTTACAAATTCCCATTGCCAAAATATTTTTTCATCAGGTGTTAAATCCATTGGATGTTCCTCATTCCGGATTGATGATCGGGTATCTTGATTTCCAAACCAAAAATAAAAGTAACCACTTGCTGGTCATAAAGACGACAAGCCACAACACCAGGAGCATTATTTCACCCCGAACCGCCCAAAAAAAACAAAGTATGAATATGGGTACCCATCTGAGTGAGCTGATCATCCAGCAGAGGATCGTCTTTTTCCGTCTTTGAACCATCTGCAGGGTCCATCGTAATAAATAGAGTGTATACAGACTGGATAGAAAACCGGCAATCATGGCAAACAAGGGTGTTATGAAAAGGGTTGTCATATAGTTCTCCTATCAGCGCTCAGACTCGTCATCATGATAGTAACCTTCTTTTTTAACCCAATACCAGGCATTAAAAGACCCCACAACTATTCCAAAAATCAGCAACATCAAAGTCCAGGAATACGAGCTTTTGAATTTTGAGTCCAGCCATATTCCTATTGCGACAAAAATCAATGTAGGAATCGCCACAGACCACCCCACCATACCAAACATTCCGAGTCCAAACCAAAAAGCAGATTTATCCTTATCCTGTGCTTTGATTTTGCGTTTGCTCTTTTTGGTAATATCATCCAGTTGTTGTTTCAAATCATCACTCATAAGTTGTCCGGTTCTGTTCCTGGAATTGTTTAATGATGCTGCCTTCGAGCATAGCCAGCGAGGATCTGGCTTTTTTCTCCTTTTGCTCGGTTTCTTTATAAAACTGTTCAAGGGATTCTTCCAACTGGGGTAGATTATCTGACTGTAGCGCATGACGCGTAGAAATATCGATCGTGGTCTCTTGTTTGATTAAAATCCCTTCAAATAGTGCAACATACCTCTCCCTGCCATCATCGGTGCGATAGGTCAATATTCCGGGTTCGATAGCAGTGACAAAGTCGATGTGCCGCTCTAAAAACCCCATCGATCCCATAGCCGTATCAACCACAATTGAAGATACCTCTTTTGACAGATATTCTTTTTCAGGTGTCGAGATCAAAAGTTTCATATTTTTACAATGCCTGTTCGATATTTCCAATCATATAAAAAGCACTCACCGAATGATCGGCAAACTCGTCATCAAG
>CAYNUX010000178.1:0-7741 GCA_964400115.1 uncultured Cytophagia bacterium | reverse complement strand
GGTATATCACACTTTTGATTTTTGGATGTGATGAGAGGAAATGGGCTAATTTTTCTGCATTGTCGCAATGTCGATCCATGCGCACAGCCAGAGTTTCAAGGCTTTTGGAAAGCACCCAGGCATTAAAAGGCGACTCCGTCATTACAGTGTTTCAGGCTTTTCATTTTGGTCACAAATTCGTCGGGTTTGGGATTGGAAAATCTTGAAAAGATATTGCCTTCACTTTGGTCATCAAATAACGCTTCTGCGTGTTCTGCTGAATCGAATACAAAGCTGGAGGTCAAATAGAACGGAACAGAGTGCTCGCGGTGTTGACTGCGTTCGCTCTGCTGCCGGATGGCGCGTGTCTCGAAATTTTTTTTGTTGATCATAGGGGTCTGTCATAAAATGATTTGTTTGAGCAATACAGCGTTTAAATTGGCGTTCGCCAACATTAGCCGTTGATCATGCTTTGAATCAGCGCATAACAACAAAACTTGGCGACCCTAACCCTAAACCGCTGCTGGTGTTTTTTCATTCCATGCCCTCAATAATTATTGAACTATCCTAAACTAAATTAATTAATTTCACAATATAAAACAAATTTTCTCTTTTGTTTGATCAATTTATTTTGCATTTTAATAAACCGGTTCTATTTCAAATTTGAACAGCCGTTTTTTACACCAAATCGGTTGAAATTCAATCTCGAAGAGGCTGAACTCAATCTAACAGACAGTCAGCTGGAATATCTGGATGACAAGATGGAGATCATGCAGGATATCGGTGACGATTATTATGATTTGTTCCGATTGTCTTATCGCAGTGAAATATATCAGGAACAGTTAAATATCCTGCAAACCATACTTTCTGTCTCTGATAGTCTGGTCGAGCGGGATAGTTCTCTGGTCAGTGACCGTTTTCAGGCAGAACTCGAATTGGCCAATATACGGGAAGAGTATTTGGATAATCAAAGCTGGTATCGTCGTGAGCTGGCAACCCTGAAGCAAAGGCTTCGGCTCTCGGGAGAAGACTCGGTCGTACTGGATCCCGAAATTGATATCCAACCGATACACGTGGATTTGGAACAAGCAAAGCATTACGGAAGGACTCTGAACCCGTCTCTGCAGCGGCTGCAGATCCGGCGCCGTAAATCCGAAATCGATGTCCTCGATGAAAAAGGCGATGGCGGGTTCAGAATGAAAATGGAAGTGACGTATGGCCTGGAAAAGAACGATGATCATTATTCTAATCTGTGGCAGCGATTCGATAACAGCAACTCTAACTTTGCACGCTTTTGTGCCTATATGGGATTGGGGCGAGCGCAAGGCCCGCATTCAGGCTGAGCAGGTGGATGTTCGACGGAGTGATCTGGCTATCGAGGAGATGCGAGAGGATATTGAAAAAGATATTTCTTCGGCCTTTCTCACGCTGCAGGATTATTTCAACAGGGCTATGAATCTTGAGGCCAGTCTTGAAATCACAGCGGAAATGACCCAGGCAAGCATCGACAAGTTCCGCCAGGCTCAATTGTCTGTGCTGGATCTTTTGCAGATCATCCAACGATCTCGTCAGGCTGAACTCAATTTGCTCGATACCTATCTCGGCTATCGACGGGCTTTGCTGGATCTTATGGAGGAAACCTATTATGATTTTGAAAAACAACAGTCTTTTGTTGAATGATTTCGGGGGAGATCCTTATATTGCAATGGATGGCAGATTGATCAGAAAAAAATATAGATTAACTCTCGCCACACAAAAATTCAATGTACAGACAAGGAGAAACGAATGCATTTTCTGAGAAACATCATGTTGTTTGTTTTATGCTCTTTGACCCTTACCCTTTCAAACGACCTGACAAATCTGCAGGATCAGGTTCGCACTCGTTTGCATCGAGGTGTCGAGGCCTTTTACGATATCAACATCCAGGGCGGTTATGTTTATCATTATACTCTGGATCTTTCGCGCAAATGGGGTGAAGGCCGCACCGACGACTTTACCATTGAAGTCCAGCCTCCGGGCACACCGGCAGTAGGGATGAGTTTTTTGCGTGTGTATCGGGCTATTGGCGATACGTTGGCCCTCAGAGCCGCCAGGGATGCCGGTTCAGCTCTGATCGAAGGCCAGAATGACCTGGGGGGCTGGGATCATAAAATTCACTTTAATCGTCCCAAAGGCCATAAAGTGAGTTTTGATGATAACCAAACCCAGAGTGCGATACGATTTCTCATGGAGCTGGACCAGGAAATCGATGATCCCATGCTGGATCAATCTATTGTTTCCGCGCTGGAGATGATGCAAAAGAGTCAGATGGATCACGGTGGCTGGCCTCACAAGTATCCCGTTCAAAATAATTATCACGACTATGCGACGTTTAATGACAATGGCATTAACGACTGTATCGCTGTCATGATCGATGCACATCGGTTTTATCAAAAACGGGAATATCGGGAATGCTTGGAAAAAGCGGGTTGGTTCATGCTACAATCGCAGCTACCTCCGCCGCAACCTGGCTGGGCGCAGCAATACAATGCTTATTTGCAGCCTGCATGGGCTCGCTCTTTTGAACCGCCATCCGTGTCGCCGGCTGTGACCTTGCGTAATATCCACACGTTGATCGATCTTTATCTCTATTCCGGCCAAGCGACCTTTCTCGAACCTATTCTGGATGCTTTGAATTGGGTCGAATCTGTGCAGCTTGAAAACGGCAAATGGGCCCGATTTGTAGAAATTTATACCAACAAGCCTCTCTACTATGATCGTGATCGTATTCGCGTGCAAACAGCAGAGGATCTATCCCTGGAAAGGCGCACCGGATACGGTTATGAACAGGATCTGACGCTCTCTTTAAAACAGGCCCGAAAGCGTTTCGAGCTGATGCGCGCTGTGGATCGTCAGACGGCGATTCTTGAAGAGCGAAAAGATTCTCATCGAGCTGAAATTGAACAGCGATTAAAAGAACTTTATCCTGTGGTACAAGAGGACCTCGACGACCAGAGCAAAAATGGCTTGTGGATCACCCGCAACGATCGATTTCGTCAGCAAATACCTCTCCGCAAATGGAACGGCGAATACGAGGTCGCCGATCGTATCAGCAGCGCCCGATTCAATCAGGTGATTAGCAATTTGACCACATATCTGCAGCTCTGTCAACGATTAGAAGAGTTGTCACAATAACCATTCGCTGCCACAGAGGGTGCATCTTTTCCCTGGCATGGGGCATTCAAATAAACTCGTATTGGATTCCCGCCTCTTGTTTATTGTTTGTCAGTATTGAGCATCAAGGGTTGGTATCTTGCCCGGGATCGATTATTTCCTGTGTAAGATATCAGTCTTGGGTGGAAGGTGCGGCGCACTTTGATTGATGGTACAAATATTGACTTTAGAAAATGCAAAAGTGCGCCGCACCTGGATGTTACCACCCGTAACTGTGATACTACCTGCCTGTCCATTTCAGCATTGACTCTTTTTGTTGTTTTTATTATATTTCAAGTTTATCCAAATTTTAACTGTTCGTTGTAACACGAGCGCGAAAATGAGGGTCGCTATGACGCAAAAAAATCTGGACAAGACCTATGATCCCTCACAGGTCGAACATAAATGGTATGGATATTGGCAAGAAAATGGCTTGTTTCATGCTGATAACAAGACTGATAAAGAGACCTATACCATCATGATCCCGCCTCCCAATGTCACTGGAATGCTGACCATGGGACATATCTTGAATAATACGATTCAGGATCTTTTGATTCGTTGGAAAAAAATGCAAGCCTGTGAAACACTCTGGATGCCGGGAACAGATCATGCCGGTATTGCGACTCAGAGCAAGGTGGAGCGATCGCTGGCACCTGAAAACAAGACTCGTCATGATTTGGGACGCGAACGTTTTCTCGAACGTGTCTGGGAATGGAAAGAACAATATGGCGGCATCATTTTTAAGCAATTGCGCAAACTGGGAGCTGCATGTGACTGGGAACGGGAATGTTTCACCATGGACGAAGGTTTGAGTCATGCCGTTCGCAAGGTTTTCGTTTCGCTTTATGAAAAAGGTCTGATATACCGGGGCCACCGGCTGATCAACTGGTCACCCGAGGCCAATACCGCTCTGGCGGATGAAGAGGTCAATTATACTGATGAGCAGGGCCATTTTTGGCATATCGCTTATCCCATGGCCGACGGCTCCGGTGAGATTGTGGTCGCCACCACCCGTCCCGAAACCATGCTCGGAGATACGGCTGTTGCCGTGCATCCCGAGGATCCCAGATATCAGGGGCGAGTGGGCCAAATGGTGCGTTTGCCTCTGATGAATCGCGATATTCCAATCATTGCCGATGAACATGCCAATCCCGAAAAGGGAAGTGGTGCCGTAAAAATTACGCCTGCCCATGATTTTAATGATTTTGAGGTAGGATTGCGCCATCAGTTGCCGCAGATCTCTGTTATTGGTCCGGATGCGAAAATGACCAACAAAGCCGGTCAGTATGCTAATCTGGATCGGTTTAAAGCGAGAGAACGTATTGTCGCAGATCTGGAAGCTCAAGGATTACTGCGCGACGTCGAGAAAATTGTCATTCCCGTGCCTCGATGCTATCGCACACATTGTGTGATCGAGCCTCTGCTATCAAACCAGTGGTTCGTGAAAATGGATCCCCTGGCAAAGCCCGCTATCGAAGCCGTGCGCTCTGGAAAGATTCATTTTTATCCCAAACACTGGGAAGAGACCTACTTTCACTGGATGGAAAATATAAGGGATTGGTGTATCAGCAGACAGATCTGGTGGGGCCACCGTATCCCTGCCTGGTATTGCGACAATGGTCACACGACCATCGCACTCGATGATCCCACCGAATGTCAGGAATGTGGCAGCAAAAATCTTTGTCAGGATAAAGATGTTCTTGATACCTGGTTTTCTTCCTGGTTGTGGCCTTTCAGCACTCTGGGATGGCCCGAGAAAACTAAGGATCTCGAGACTTTTTTTCCCAGCAATACTCTGGTGACCGGGCCCGATATTATATTCTTCTGGGTCGCTCGAATGATTATGGCTTCCTTGGAATTTATGGATGATATACCCTTTACCGATGTCTATTTTAACGGCATGATACGTGATAAGGATAATCGCAAAATGAGCAAATCTCTCGGGAATTCTCCGGATCCCCTGTGGTTGATCGAGGGAGCCGATAAACAAGCCGTAGCTCAGTTTGCTCAAAATAATGAGACTTATCAGGGTGGGGTGCCTGCTTATGGTGCTGATGCGGTACGATTAACCATGGTATATCTTACACCGCTCGGTGGAGATATCCGGTTCGATCATACACTGACAGAGATGGGGCAAAAATTTTGCAACAAGCTATGGAATGCAGCCCGTTTTGTGCTCATGAATATCCCTGAGGATGTGACGATCACCGATTTGAACAGTGTGGCACGAGACCAGATGGAGCTCGCAGATCGCTGGATATTGAGCCGGCTGAATGCTGTCACTGCCGATGTTGAAAAGTCTCTCAGCGAATTTCGACTGAGCGATGCAGTACATGCTCTTTATAATTTTGTCTGGTCCGAATATTGTGACTGGTACCTGGAGCTGGCCAAACCCCGGCTTTATGATAAAGAGAAACCGGCTGACCGGCAGGTCGCCATGACGACTCTGGTCAATGGTCTCGATCATATCATTCGACTCTTGCACCCTGTTATCCCCTTTATTACGGAAGAAATTTGGCAGGCGCTGCCCCTGGCCAGTGTAACCATGGAAAAAGGATCTGCCTCGATCATGAAGCAAGCCTATCCACGCGCGAATTCAGAGTGGCTGGATCGGGATGCGGAAAAAGAGATGCGCTTACTGCAACACGCTATTACTGCTATACGCAATATCCGGGGTGAGATGAATATTCCTCCGTCAAAAGAAGCAGAACTGGTTATGGTGGGGGCACAGCTGGATGATCTAAAGATTTTGCAAGTGAATGAGCTGTATTTGAAAAAACTCGCAAGACTTTCCAGGCTGACCATTGGCAACGAAAAGCCAAAACTTTCAGCGACTGCCGTGATTCAGGGAATAGAGTTGCATGTGCCATTGGCAGAGTTGATCGATGTTAACGTTGAAAAAAAGCGTCTGCAAAAAGAGATCGAGCGTTTTTCAAAACAAATCGAGGGTTTGACAAAAAAGCTGTCCAACGAGAATTTTGTCAACCGGGCGCCCCGGGAGGTTGTGGAAAAAGAAAAGCAAAAAAAACAGGCGTTTTCCGAAAATCTGAAAAAGCTTCAAAATAACCTCGATTTGCTGATACAGGATTAAAAGTATTTTTAATTTTGAATCATATTCTTGATTGTAGGATCATGTTGCGATTCAAGAAACATGCGTCTGGTTCCAGAGTAAAATAAAAGGAACATCTGATTTGAAAAGGAAACATTATGAAGAAAATATTTTTCTTGTTGTTTTTAGGGACTGTTCTGGCAAGCACTGCTCATGCCAAAGTCGCGGTGACTATCTATAACAATGATTTGGCGGTCGTTCGTGATGTGCGGTTTATAGAGTTCGAGAAGGGCAGACAAACCGTGCGATTTACTCAGGTTGCTGCCAGAATAGACCCTACTTCGGTGCATTTTAAACCCATGGATGACTCGGACCCTGTCCGGCTTTTGGAACAGAATTATGAATTCGATCTGGTTAATTCCGATGCATTAATGCGGCGTTATCTTAACCAGACGGTTGTTGCCTCTTTAAAGGACGGCCCCACGCTTATCGGTAAGCTTTTATCGAATCAAGGCTCTGTTTTAATCCTAGAGACTGTGGATGGTAAAGTCGTGACGGTCAATCCCACTCAGATTTCCTCTATTGAATATCCTGCTTTGCCTCAAGGACTGATCACAGAACCGACGCTGGTGTGGCTTGTCAATAGCGAGACAGAGGGCCAAAAAGAGTGTGAAATCAGCTATATCACCCATGGCATGAATTGGCAAGCCGAGTATGTGGCCGTGGTGAATGAAGAGGATACACACCTGGATCTCAGCGCCTGGGTTTCCATAGAGAATGAATCGGGTGCGACATTCGGGAATGCACAACTAAAGTTGGTCGCCGGTGATGTTCATATCGTGCAAGATCAGCCGAAAAGTCCGCGGCTCATGCGGGAATTTGCCGCTCAGGCAGTGGAGGAACGGGATGCATTTCAGGAAAAGTCCTTTTTTGAGTACCATTTATATACGCTTCCCAGGAAAACGACCCTTTCAGACAAGCAGATCAAGCAGATCTCGTTATTTCCCGAAACCCGAACGGGGGTTGAAAAAATATATACCTATGAGGGTCAGCGGGATGCTAAAGACGTACAGGTTGCCTTAGAGTTTGAAAATAAAGAACAAAATGGTCTGGGGTTGGCTCTGCCCAAAGGACGGTTCCGGGTCTATAAACGTGATGATGATGGAGCGCAAGAGTTTATTGGTGAAGATCGTATCGATCATACGCCTAAAGATGAAAAAATTCGGTTACGGGTGGGCAATGCGTTTGATATCGTGGGTGAACGGGTGGTCAAAGAGCGCGATCAACTGAGCCGTACCAGTGTACGCCAAACCATAGAGATCACCCTGAGAAATCACAAAG
Source organism: uncultured Cytophagia bacterium (assembly GCA_964400115.1). Lineage (GTDB taxonomy): Bacteria > Zhuqueibacterota > Zhuqueibacteria > Residuimicrobiales > Oceaniaggregativiventaceae > Oceaniaggregativivens. Next base: position 180 of record CAYNUX010000178.1, on the reverse strand, counting down.
AAACAGCTGTCGACGTGATTGTGGTTGAGCGACATTGGGGGGATTGGGAGCTGGTAGGAGAGACACCGACTATTTTGGATAAAAACGCCAACAAGGTGGAATTTTTAAGGCGGGTGCCGGCAGACGGAGAAACGGGGTTGCGTTATACTGTCATCAGCAGAAAGGCAATCAACAAAAATG
>CAYNUX010000177.1:0-7744 GCA_964400115.1 uncultured Cytophagia bacterium | reverse complement strand
ACTGATGCAACATAATGTTTCCAGATTAGAGAGCGCATTAAAGTAGATTGTGAAATAACAGCATTTGTGCTGAAATGGCACAAAAGTTTTATCTTTTTGGGATTTGGCTGTTCATCGTCTGAAATCGATTTCGATTTCCTTTTGCAAATGCCTGATAATAAGGTTATGCTCTGCCTGGCTCGATTCCTTTCCCTTTTTCCGTTTCTCATTTTGGTGAAAATTTTAAAGGATAAAGCTGCTTTCCGAAAAGAATTAGAGTCGAATGAGCTGGATCTCTGTGTATACCGGATCAAGAATGTTCTTTTTTTTAATCATCAATATTGTTATTTTATATCTTTTTCTGGGAGGTGCCGGATGAGCAGAGCGCTCATTTTTGATATTGGTGGAGTGTTGTCGTTTGATATTTGGGAATCCACTCTGCTCGACCGCGAACTTGGGTTGGCGTTTCAATATAACCTCGATCCCGAGGATGTCTTTCAAACCGGACTGGAAACATGGCAAGAGGTTGCTTACAAATCCGTTCACAGAGAACTTTCCTGGCAAGCAATGGAGATCGATTACTGGCAGCGGCTTTCACACCGCATCGGTTTGAATCTTTCGACGAATGAATTGATCGATGCTTCTCTTTCATTTATCAAACCGCTTCCGGGGATGAAAGAGTTGTTGTTGAAATTGGTAATGTTTGAGTATCCTATGATATTTTGTTCTAATAACAGCGAATTTTGGTACCACAGACAATGTGCACATCTGGAATTGGAACAATTGATTCCGGCCAGCCATCACGTCCTGTCTTCTCGCGTAGGCCAATCCAAGTCAGATTCTGGTCAGCTCATGTTCAAAAAATGTATCGAGATACTCGATATGCCTGCACACCAGTGTGTTTTTATCGATGATCGACAATGTAATATCGATGCGGCGCTTGCCTTTGGTTTTAACCCGATCTTTCATCCTTCTCATAGCGCGAGAGGAGCAGATTATTTGCATCGAATTTTTATTCAAATGGGTATCCTATGAAAAATACAAAATCGACTGTGCTTGTCCTCAAGCATGTCCCCTTTGAAGGTCCGGGTGCCATTGCACACTGGATTGACCGCAACGGTCTGAATCTGGAATTCTGCCCATGGTATAAAGAGCCCGTGATCAAGCCTCCGGAAGAGTATGCAGCTATCGTGATCATGGGCGGACCGATGAATGTGCATGATAATGACTCTTATCCCTGGTTACCTTTAGAGCTGGATTATCTGAGACGTGCTTTGGTGACCCCGGTACCGATATTAGGGTTTTGTCTGGGTTCGCAACTCCTCGCACTTGCTTTGGGTGCCAACGTGACCCGGAATGCCTATAAAGAAATCGGTTGGTTTGAGGTGACGAAACATCCTTTGGCTGAATCGAGTCCGGTCTTACAGGGATTCCCGGCAACCTTTATGACCATGCACTGGCATGGGGATACATTTTCTCTTCCCCAGGATGCCCTTCCTCTGGGAAGCAGTGCGGCATGTCAAAATCAGGGCTTTGTATGGCAAAACAGGGTCGTTGGGTTACAGTTTCATCCCGAATTTACAGAGTCCGGACTGGAAAGCATTATCGATCAGTGCAGAGATGAATTGATCTCGGATCCGTTTATCCAGTCAGAGCAGCAAATTTTGGCAAACAGGCATTTATTGCCGGAACAACATGAAATGTTGTTTCGATTGTTCGACCGTTTAGTCACTATTAATGCAGAATCATCCTAGTTATCGTCGTTTAAAATTATTTCAAATCACAGCTGTCGAAAAGAGACAAAGATCAACGCAGAAGCTCTGCGTTTCAGTTTCTGGGAAACCATTGGAAAAAGTGATCTTTTTGGGATAGCTTTGCTTGGGAAAACAATAATGCATGTAAATACAAGGGAAAATAAGGCTATACTCATCTATTTTTGGACCGCAGTGATAAAAAATGATAATTTTTCCCTTGATTTTTTAGTCAGGATCAGGCATTATTCAATATGCCCTGGCTCCGGGCAACTACTCGGGGGGCGGAACCCGACGGGTAGAATGCAAGGTGCAGGCCTATGGCGGCGATGATGCTGGCTATGGAGCCCTGATACCATGGTGCCAGGGCATTTTTTTCTATCATATGGGTAACCTATCCATTTTGGCCGATTTTTCCCGGTTTTATTAACTCGAGTTTTAGTCATGTCTCTTTTGCAGGTCAAAGAATTATCTGTTCATTTTGGTGGACAGGTTTTATTGAACAATATCAGCCTCTCAGTAGTCAGTGGGGAGCGTATATGTCTTGTCGGACGCAACGGACAGGGTAAATCTACGCTCATGAAGATAATGTGCCGGGAACTCTTGCCGGACAAAGGCCAGGTCATATGGAGGCAAGGTTTGCAGGTCGCTCGGCTCGAACAAGAGGTGCCAAATAATGTGCAGGGCAGAATCGAAGAGATATTGCAGCAAACAATAAAAGAACATCCCGAGCTCAAGGCTCGGGATGAGCATTGGAATCAACGACTGGCTATTGAACAATTGTTATCTCGGATGCAATTGTCGGGAAAAGATTCTTTCGAACATTTGTCTGCTGGCTTAAAACGCCGCGTACTCTTGGCTCGATGTCTGATATTGGAACCCGAAATCCTGTTTTTGGATGAACCGACCAATCATCTTGATATTGAATCCATCGAGTGGCTGGAGTCATTTTTAACAGGATTCTCTGGTACACTGTTTTTTGTGAGCCATGATCGACGATTTTTACAAAAGCTCGCCCGGAAAATTTATGAACTAGACCGGGGAAATCTTTCGATTTGGGATTGTGATTTCATGACCTTTCAAAAGCACCAACAAGCCCAACTCGATGTGGAAATCAAACAGGTGGAAAAGTTTAATAAAGAGTTGTCAAAGGAAGAGACATGGATTCGACAAGGGATTAAAGCCCGTCGAACCCGAAACGAAGGCCGTGTAAAGCGATTAAAAGAACTGCGCGAACAATATCGCAAGCGACAAAGTCCGATTGACAATGTACGCATTCGTGTACAAGATACCATGAAAACCGGAAGCGTGATCATCGAAGCAAAAGATCTCTCATTTTGGTATGGTGACACCCTTGTTTTCAAAAACTTTTCCACTCGAATTATGCGCGGGGACCGGATCGGGGTTATCGGGCCCAATGGATGTGGCAAAACGACCCTCTTGAGGGTATTGCTCGGAGAATTGGCTCCATTCGAGGGATCACTTTTATATGGATCTAATTTGCAGATTGCATATTTTGATCAACTCCGTTCACAACTCGATCCGGAAAAGAGTGTCGCCGATAATATTAGTCCGCAGGGCAATGAACAGATTGTATTCAACGGGCAAACTCTTCATGTGATTCCTTATCTGCAGAATTTCCTTTTCAGCCGGGAGCGCGCCATTTCACCGATTAAATCACTTTCCGGTGGTGAACGAAACCGTCTTTTGATCGCCAAAATGTTTACTCAACCGGCAAATGTTTTGGTGCTGGATGAACCGACTAATGACCTTGATGCGGAAACTTTAGAATTGCTGGAAGAAGTGTTACTTGATTTCACGGGGACCATTCTTTTGGTAAGTCATGATAGAGAGTTTCTCAATAACGTCGCCACGCATACCTTTGTTTTTCAAAAAGATAAAAGAATTGAAGAGCATGCTGGAGGATACGATGACTGGTTGCGTGTTGCCGAGTCAAGGCAACAAAAAGAAACAAAAAAAATCGTCACTGAAAAGTCCCGTCCCCAGAGGCCCAGAAAGTTATCCTATAAGGAGCAAAAAGAACTGGATACGCTGGTCGACCAAATCTCTTTACTGGAAAACGAGAAACAAACGATGATGCGGCAGCTGTCTGATCCGAAAAATTATCAGCAAGAAGGTGTTGAAATCACTACTTTGGCTGTTCGTCTTGATTCCATCGAACAAGAATTGGCACAGGCATATGACCGCTGGCTAGAGCTCGAAAGCAAACTCGAGAATGTTTAGTGTATTACAAAGAGATAGATTCCATAAAGGGGCCGAGATTCAAATTTGACTCAGAGTTATAATCGCAAGAGGATTCGGCCCTCTTGATAGATCTTGAATTCTTTGGGATAGTCATGTTTTTTATGTTAGGGTATACCCTCACAACGTTCGTTGCTCAAGTGGATCTCTCTCTGACTGTGCAGCAGCCGATCGGGGGATGGATGCAAGTCATCATTGGTCTGCAAATCGTGCTCGCCACACACCTCAGCGAGGATTTGGCATGCATTTCAGCGGGGATTCTGGCAGGTCAGAACTATATACCCGTGTATCTGGCATTTATCGCTTGTACGGTGGGCATTCTGGTCGCAGATAGTTTACTCTATTTTATTGGACGTTGGGCAGGGCGTCCGGCATTGCAGAAATGGCCTTTGGGATGGTGGATAAAACCCAAAGCGGGTGACAAGGCAGCTCATTGGTTTGAAACACGAGGATCTTTTGTGGTGATTTTGAGTCGATTTTTACCGGGATCTCGTGTGCCGGTATTTGTGAGTGCCGGTATTTTGGCAATGCCTTTTGCAAAATTTTTTTGGTTAATATTTTTTAGCTCTCTGGTCTGGACGCCCGTGCGTATCGGTCTGGCTATGTTGCTAGGGGAATTGATACTTGTTTGGTTCGATGTCTATCAAAATTACGCCCTGCTGATCTCCCTGATAGCCATACTCTTGTTATGGTTCGGTTTAAGGCAGATCCAACGGCTGGTCCATTATTGAACGCTCGACTTGTTTATCGAGCCAGTTCCGGAGGCATGCAAGAAAGCCATTCTAGATGTAAAACCGCCCAAAATCCAATGAGAACAGCCTCTGCTGCATGATGCAGCAACGAGTGCGGCCTGGGAGCATCCGACCAGGCAATGACTTTACGCGCCAAATCGTCGGCGCTGATCTTGGCCCGTTGACTGTGTGGGTGCTCTCTGGGATAAAATAGCTCCCTTCGCCACGTCTGCGCATCGATCTGCATGACCTGAACGCGGCGCCGTTCTGCAGCGCGACGCCATGCATCAGCCAGGGGACCACCCCCTTCCAACACAATCCAGCTTATATAGTCATGTTCGTCCAGTAAGCTGTTGATGGCCCGCCGCAGACGGGCAGCCCGTCCATAGTTTTGCGAACGATACCATAAAAGACGACCGGACCGGTCATAAAGGGCAAAGCCGGTTTTTACACCCACGTCGACTGCAAGAAGCATAGTCACTCACTTGTTGTGGTGAACGTCAATAACCTATATATAAAAGTCTATGTGATGGAAAAGTTCCTCTTGGCAAAAAGAGGCAGGAAACCTTTGATGCGAATTTCCGTAAACTGTAAAAACTGGAGAATTATTCGTGGCCATTATTGAAACACAATCTTTGACAAAGCATTACTCGAATGGAAAAATCAAGGCTCTGCGAGATTTTTCCATCACCATTGAAAAGGGTGCCATCTTTAGCCTGCTTGGACCCAATGGAGCCGGAAAAACCACTTTAATCAAGGTATTGGTCGGCATTGTCAAACCCACGCGAGGCAGTGCCATGTTATTCGATCAACCTATTCAGGATCATACCATTCATTCGCGCATTGGCTATCTTTCAGAAAATCATAGGTTTCCCCCTTTCTTGACTGCGAAACAAATACTCTATCATTACGGTAAAATGGCAGGTGTCAAGCCCTCTGATTTGAACCGACGGATTCCTGAATTAATGAACCTGGTTCACCTGGAAAAATGGACGAACACAAAGGTCGGTAAATTTTCAAAAGGCATGATGCAAAGAATCGGGCTCGCTCATGCCCTGATCAATGATCCAGATCTTGTTTTTCTCGACGAACCTACCGATGGCATCGATCCCATTGGGCGCCGGGAGATTCGGGATATTTTGAAAACACTGCGCGATCAGGGGAAAACGATTTTTTTGAATTCCCATCTGCTTTCCGAAGTCGAACGGATCTCTGACGAGATTGCAATTCTCCGGCATGGCCAGCTTTTGCAGCGTGGTACCGTCAAGGAATTCACCGCCATCAAACAACAATTCGAAATCAGGGTAGACAAACCTCAAGAATTCAAACACCTCTGTATCGATCTGGATATTCCGTGCACTTTGGCGGGTCATCAGCTCACCCTTGTTTTACCGGATTATGAGACTCTGAACAGGGTTATCGACAAAGCGCGTGAAAAGGGTTTTCTTATCCTGGCTATCCAGCCGAGAAAAATTTCACTCGAAGATTATTTTATCCAGGTCCTGGACGAAAACAGGGGAGAGATTGCATGAAATTTCTTTCGATCATTCAGCTTACTTTTAGAGAGTCTTTTGCAAAAGAAACCTTTATTGCGTTCATGCTCATCTCTACCCTGATCTCAGCACTCTTTCTTTTTGCCGTCAATCTGGATATTGTGAACGGTATGCAAACCAGTCTGAAAATATTTGGTGCCGATGCCCGTGAATTGATAGAAATTAAGCAATTTCTGTTCGAGGTGCAAGGCGGAATTATCGTCATGTTGTATACCGGCGGTATCTTTATGGCTCTTTTCGCCACAAGTAGCCTGATCCCCACGCTATTACAGCCAGGTTTTATCGATCTGTTTATTTGTAAACCCATCAGTCGCCCTGCTATCCTTCTTGGCCGTTATTTAGGAGCCCTGGTTATTGTGGCGTTTAATATTTTTTATCTCGTCCTGACCTCGTGGCTGATTCTATCTATAAAGACAGGATTTTGGAATTTGGGGTATCTCTATGCCGCCCTCGTCATCTTGCTGGCATTTTCCGCACTTTACTCATTGATGACTCTTTTGAGTATTACGAGTCGTAGCGGGGCGCTGTCCCTTATGATCACTTATCTCGTGCTTTTTTTCAGTCCCTTACTGCTCCAACGCGATAATATTTATGCGCTTTTGTCTTCAAAATTCTGGGGTATCGCCATCGACTGGATCTATTATGCTTTGCCAAAGACCAGTGAATTAGGGGGCGTTGCCCGGCATGTGGCAAAAGGTGTGCCTGTGGTCTCCTGGTTCCCTGTTTGGACAACAGCGCTTTTTACCGTTGTTGTTTTTGGGCTAGCTGCAGTGATTTTTAATAAAAAAGATTATTAAGCAGTTCTTTGAATTTTTTTAAAAGGAGAGGATATGAGAATACCAACACTTGCGACCATCATGCATGTCATGGTGTGGATGGCATGCGAGTCACCACAAAGAGGTGATTCCTTATCACCTCAAGTCGTGGATACCATTGAAATGCTCCCTACGGAGGCTTCCGTGATGGGGTATCTCGATGCTAATGCGCTTAGAACGAGTGAATTTGGATCTTTTCTTTATGAAGAAAATGTCAGTGCCCTTAAAGAACTTGAGCCCTATCACTTTTTGCAACAGCTTCTGGGTTGGGATCCTGTTGAACAAATTGATGATATTTACTGGACGTTAAACTCTGATACAGATCCCGAACAGAGTTTTTTCTTGCTTGCACAGGGTCGTTTTGATATGGAAACCCTGTTTTCATCATTAAAAATCAATTCACCGGATATAAAGTTGATGCGTAAAGAAAGAGAAGGCCATCTTTTTTATGAAATCAAAGTTCAGGAATTTCAGATCATGGTCATGGATAAAGAGGTTATGGTCATCGGACAAGAATCTGATATGATCACATGGGAGCAGGGTTATCTGGGTACCCGACAAACCCCTCTCGAAAGTCCTGTAAAAGCTCGCATCGATGCCTTGAACCGTTTGCAGGTTAAATCCGGTTTATGGCTTTGGCTCGATCCTTCAGC
>CAYNUX010000176.1:0-7749 GCA_964400115.1 uncultured Cytophagia bacterium | reverse complement strand
ACACGCTGGCAAAACAAATTTTTCATCACTTGCAGGAAGAAATATGAATCGCGTCTATGTTGATCTCGGAGAAAATAGCTATGATATTTTAATCCAAACCGGACTTTTGCATGAAATTCCGTCATTGATTCGTCCTTTATCGCTGCAAGGCTCGTATTTCATCATCTCTGATACCCGCGTGGCCTCTCTATATGGAAAAGCTGTGCTGAAACAGTTTCAGATTATGGGTAAAGCCCATCTCTTAACCGTCCCAGAAGGAGAGACTTCAAAGTCAATATCAACTGCTGATTCACTCTACACGCGTCTATTGCAGCTGGGTGCCAATCGACAAGATAACATTGTGGCCCTCGGTGGCGGAGTGGTCGGGGATCTTGCTGGATTCGTGGCTGCCACGTTTATGCGAGGAATTCCATTTATTCAAATTCCTACCACTGTGCTCGCCCAGGTAGATAGCAGCGTTGGGGGAAAGGTGGGAATCAATCATCCTCTGGGTAAAAATCTTATTGGCGCATTCTACCAGCCCTGTATGGTGATCATTGACCCCGAGGTTTTACACTCACTCGATGAACGGCAGATCCGCGCTGGGCTGGCTGAGGTAATCAAATATAGCCTTATTTGGGACTTTGATTTTTTTAATACCCTTGAAACTCATTTGGAAACCATAAAAAGACTAGAAGACAAGACTCTTGTCAATCATGTATTAAAGAAATGTTGCGAAATTAAAGCAGAGGTCGTGCGTCAGGATGAAAAAGAGGCCGGATTGAGAGCGATATTGAATTTTGGGCATACCCTCGGTCACGCATTGGAAGCGGTGACCGAATATCAAACGCTTATGCACGGCGAAGCCGTGGCCCATGGCATGATGCTGGCCCTTGAATTAAGCAAAAAATGTGGCTTGACCGACCAAAAGGTCTCCCGCGCCCAGCAGCTTGTCCGGCGTTTGGATGTTGCCCGGTTGCCCGAAAATTTGGATCCTGACAGGGTTCTGGTGGCTATGGCAAAAGATAAAAAACGACTCGAGAATGTGCAGACCTGGATTTTATTGAGGGCAATCGGCAACGCTGTTATCACTACCGATATTTCACCTGATGAAACCAGAACGGTTTTGACAGAATTCTTAAGAGGCTGATATGCGGATAATGATTATCCATGGCCCTAATCTTAATCTCCTGGGCGAAAGAGAACCGGATGTTTATGGCAACCTTTCATTGGATCAGATCAATGAACACCTGGAAAATCTTGCTGTTTCTCTTAAAGTACAGTTGCTGTTCTTTCAATCAAATCATGAAGGCGCTATTATCGATTTTATACATCAACATCGAAAGGATTGTAATGGCATCGTAATCAATCCGGGCGCTCTTACACATTATAGCTATGCCCTGCGCGATGCCATCAAAGCGGTAAATATTTCTTGTATCGAAGTACACCTTTCAGATGTTTATTCCCGTGAGCCATTTCGTCGTGTCTCTGTAATCAAGGAACATTGTTTACAGCAAATTAGCGGGCTGGGCTTGCAAAGCTATATCCAGGGGTTAGAAAATCTTGTTGCCCATCTTCGGAACTAGTCTCGCCGTGCTCTTTACCTTTTTGGGTCACCGAAATATGTGTTGACATTTTTTGGTTATAATGCTATATTCGTCGATAAATGTGGACGGTAATGTGAAGAATAAAGAACTTGCAGACATTTTCTCCCGAATGGCCGATGTCCTGGAATTCAAGGGAGAGGTGATTTTCAAAATCAATGCTTACCGCAAAGCCAGTCGTATCCTTGATGAACTTGCCGAATCTGTGGAAGCGTTGGTTGCTACAGACAGTTTGAGCGAAATTCCAGGTATTGGCAAGGGGTTACAAGAAAAGATCCGGGAATATCTCGATACCGGTAAAATCAAAGAATTTGATGCCCTGTTAACCACTATTCCCCGTGATCTTTTTAATTTACTCAGCATACAAAATTTTGGCCCCAAAACCGCAGCTGCAGCGTTTGACACATTCAAAATAGAGACTGTTGCTGATCTTGAAAAAGCTATCGAGGATGGGTCGCTGCAAACTCTGCCCGGGATGGGTGCCAAAAAAGTCGAAAATATCCGTAGAGGCGTTGAGCTATTCAAGTCTGCGAGTAAACGGATTTCTATCGGAATTGCCTGGCCTATTGTCGATTATGTCATAGATTATCTCAAAGAACATAGAGGTGAGCTCTTACAGAATATCATGCCTGCTGGCTCTGTTCGACGGAACAGGGAAACGGTACATGATATCGATGTCATCGTCTCCACGACAGACCCAGAGTCTGTCATCAATTGTTTCATAGACATCCCCAGGAAAACGAGGATTCTCGCTGCCGGTTCTACCAAGGCCAGCGTTATGCTTGATGAACGGTTTCAGGTCGATTTACGCGTTATTCCTCAAGAGAGTTTCGGAGCGGCCCTGCAATATTTTACCGGTTCTAAAGAGCACAATGTACGCATAAGAGAACTGGCAAGAAAAAAGGGCTTAAAAATCAATGAATACGGTGTCTATCAAGGAGAACAAAAAGTTGCCGGTGAATCTGAAAAGGGTATCTATCAATTACTCGGGATGTCCCTGATTTCACCGGAATTGCGCGAGGATCGGGGTGAAATAACAGCAGCGATGAATCATCAGCTTCCCGATCTTGTTACCCTCAAGGATATCAAAGCTGATCTGCATATTCACTCTACTTATAGCGATGGTCAACTGTCTCTGGAAGACATGGCAAACCTCGTCCGGAAGCGCAGTTACGAATATATGGCGTTTTGCGATCATTCTGCCAGCGCATTCTATGCTAATGGGGTGTCACAGGAACGGCTTATTCATCAGGTAAACGAGATTCACGCCTTGAATAGAAAGTTTACCGATTTTGAGATACTGGCCGGTAGTGAAGTGGATATCCAGCCAGATGGCTCGCTTGACTACCCTGACGATATTTTGAAAAAGCTTGATTTTGTGATTGCTTCTGTGCATACTGCATTCAAGACAGATCCGACGATGCGGACGATAAAAGCCATGAGAAATCCTTTTGTTGATTTGATCGCTCACCCAACAGGTCGATTGATTTCTCGCAGAGAAGGATTCGAGATCGATATCGATCGTATCCTGGATGTCGCCGCCGAAACAGGTACTGCCCTTGAGGTAAATTCATTCTGGGATCGTCTTGATCTGAGAGACACCCACAACCGTGCAGCTATTGAAAGAGGCGTAAAGCTTTGTATCAATACCGACGCACATTATCGGGAGCATCTCCCTATGATGCATCTGGGGGTGGGAACAGCTCGACGGGGTTGGGCCACTGCTGCAGACGTGATAAATACGTTTACACTCGATAGCTTAAAAAATTGGCAAAAACGAAATTATGCATAAATATTTTTCCTTAATAATTATCACAGTTCTGTTCTCCATACAGGCTTTTTCTCAACCTGCTGTGAGTGCAAAGGGCATGGTCTCCAGTGCTCAGGCTCTTGCTTCCCATGCCGGAGTCGAAATGCTCAGCAAAGGAGGCAATGCGGTGGACGCAGCTGTGGCGACGGGTTTTGCCCTGGCTGTTGTTCATCCGACAGCTGGCAATATTGGTGGTGGCGGCTTTATGGTTATCCGGCTGGCCGATGGTCGCAGTACCTGCATCGATTTTCGGGAAACAGCACCAAGAGGGGGTGATCGGGATATGTATCTGCGTGCGGATGGTTCCGTGGATCCACAAAAAAGCCTTGTGGGTTATCTCGCATCCGGAGTCCCTGGAAGCGTCGCTGGCTTGCATATGGCTCTGGAAAAATATGGTTCTTTGCCTCTGGCAACAGTATTGGAACCGGCAATAAAATTAGCCCAAAAAGGTTTTGCCCTCACTGCCGGGCAGGCACATGATTTTAATCGGCTTTCAAAACGGTTTGCTGCTTTCCCCGCCACAGCAAAGAAATTTTTAAAATACGATGGTACCCCTTATCAGACCGGAGAAATCTGGTATCAACCCGACCTGGCAAAAACGTTGACTCTGATCAAAGAACAAGGGCCGAATGCTTTTTATCAAGGCGAGATTGCCAGATTGATCGCTCAGGCTATGCAAGAAAATGGCGGTCTCATCACCCTTGAGGATTTGGTTTCTTATAAAGCGATCGAACGCACACCTCTTGTTGGTGCTTATAAAAATTATCAAATCATCTCAATGCCTCCACCGAGTTCTGGTGGTATTGCCCTGCTGCAAATGCTCGATTTGATTCGTCCATTTTCAGTCTCTCGCATGGATCGGAATGGAAGCGCCTATATTCATCTGCTCGCGGAAGCAATGCGACTGGCCTTTGCGGACCGTGCTGAATTCCTGGGTGATCCTGATTTTAACGAGATTCCTGTGCAAGAATTGTTGTCATCCGAATATCTGGATGAGCGGCGTAAACTCATCGACCCTGAACAAGCAGGAGTTTCTTTGCCAGACAGTCACGGGCAACCCCGTAATGAAAACCCGGAAACAACCCATTTTTCTGTTGCCGACGCCCAAGGTATGGCCGTTGCCGTCACGACCACTTTGAATGGCGGATATGGATCTTTTGTCGTTATCGACGGCGCAGGATTTTTGATGAATAATGAAATGGATGACTTTACCGCCAAACCCGGCGTACCCAATATGTTTGGATTGATACAGGGAGAAGCCAATGCTATTGAACCCTACAAACGCATGCTTTCTTCCATGACCCCTACTATTGTTACTCGGGACTCTGTTCTGTTTATGATAACCGGTTCGCCCGGTGGGCCAACAATTATTAATACGGTATTGCATACAATACTGAATACGATTGAGTTCAATATGCCTCTTGATCAGGCAGTCAATTTCCCCCGATTTCATCATCAGTGGCTGCCCGATGAAATTGTTTATGAATCATCAGGAATGCGTCAATCTGTGTTGGGCCGGCTTGCAGAACTCGGGCACTCGCTCAGGTCACGCTCTTCCATTGGCAATGTGCACGCGATTGCATTTGATAATGATTCAAATTTATTTATCGGTGTCGCAGATAAAAGGGGTGAGGGCAAAGCCATCGGTATCCCTTGATATGGAAACGGAAATGACGGAGAAAGTATGGATGCTTTTTATAACCTGCTCGTATTGGCGTTGATTATCGAACGCTTGCTGGAGATCATGGTTGTTTTAATTCCCGGTATAGAGGATACAAAATTACAGCTCGAGGACAATGAAGAGTATAAAAAATTTGTATTGAAATTGAAACGAGGTGTTTTGATTGCCGGGATGGTGACCGGCATGCTCTTTTGCTTTTTTCTCAATTTTGGCATTCTCACCTCTGTTTTTCCGGACCAAATAGCCACATCTAATCGATTCGATCATCTGATAACCGGTATTATTGCCGGGAGCGGGTCCGAACCAGTCCATCATATGATCAAAATAATTGTCGGCATACGTCAAAAATTAATTCCGAGTCGAGCCATCGAATAGGTCAAACATTTGATACATCTGCAATTCAAGAGTTATCCGCAGACAAGCCGCACCATAAGCTACGGACTGATTAGCGTTGTGCCCCTTTTGCTGATTTATGAGGGCTTGATCGCTTATCTTGACCGGCTCTCTCTATTACACACACGCAATACTGCTGAACTTTTTTTAAAACATGTGGTGCAGATTTTGGGTGTTGATGGTCGGTTTTTCCTGCTGGTTGTATTCGGAGCAATCGCAATAGCACTCTTTTTAAGGGATAAGAAAAAAACAGTCTTCGATTTTCGATATTTTTTTCTTATCTTTATTGAAGCGCTTTTTTATGCTACTTTTTTGGGCATGATCTTTGGCCGCCTGACCGATTATGTGCTGTTGAGCACCTCGAACAGTTCTAACCAGCTGTGGGAAGGAATCGCACTTGCTGTCGGCGCAGGTGTCTATGAAGAGTTGCTTTTTAGAGCCCTGATTTTTCATTTAACAGCGTATACTCTTGTCCGTTTTATGAAAACAGGCACCATTCTGGGATATTTGATTTCGGCACTGTTTTCTGCGATATCCTTTTCCTGGTTTCACTATATTGGTGGTCAACCATTTGAACTTTATTCGGCTGTTTATCGGTTCTTTGTCGGACTTTTTTTATGTCTTTTATATCTATTTCGGGGTTTGGGAGTTACAGCCTGGACCCATTCCTTATATAACTGTTTGATTGTCATACAACGGATGTTATTTTGAAGCGATTTTTCTACATTTCAATCCCTTTTCTTATACTTTTTGCCTTTCTGACCTGGCAGGCCTGGCAGATATTTTGGCCCTTGCAACCCGAGAATAAAACAGTACTGATAAAAATCAAATATGGACTCGGGCCATTGGAAATTGCTTATTTGTTGCAGAGCAAAGGAATCATTTCCGATGCAGATGATTTTGTGCGAACTGTAAAACTCTTTCGTGAACATGGTTCGCTCAGAGCAGGGATGTATGAATTGCCTGCCCGCTTATCAGCCTATAAAGCAATGAAAATTCTCACGACAGGCAAACAGCATTATATCAAAGTTACTCTTCCAGAAGGTTGGCAAGCGCGGCAGATCGCCGCCAGATTTGCCCGTGAGCTGGATGTGGATTCCACACGGTTCCTCGCTATTGTCAATGATACCAGCTTTGCCCGTCAAAAGGTTAACGCCCCATCATTACATGGATTTCTGTATCCGGAAACCTACTTTTTTACATATGGAGTAGATGAATTGCATATCATCGGGAGACTGATAAAAGAATTCAATCGTAATATCCCCGATACATTGCGCAGTCGATCAAAAAAACTGGGCTTTTCATTTTATGACATTTTGACACTGGCTTCGATAATCGAAGGCGAAGCAATGCTGGAAAAAGAAATGAACATCATTTCTTCCGTATATCACAACCGGCTTGAGCGGGGTATTCCCTTGCAAGCCGATCCGACGATCCAGTTTATCATTCCAGACGGACCAAGACGATTGTTGAATCGGGATCTTTTAATCGATTCGCCATACAATACATACAGATATGCCGGACTTCCTCCGGGTCCTATAAACAATCCAGGTGCATTAGCGATCAAAGCCGCTCTGTATCCTGCCGATACCCCTTTTGTATACTTTGTCGCAGATGGAACAGGTGGGCATACATTCAGCAGAAGCTTATCAGAGCACTTGAATGCAAAAGCGAAATTCGATAAAATCAGACAAAGAGTCGCTCGAGAAAATAAATAATCTAAATCGACGGAAAATATGCTAGATATATCCTGGCTTGCAAATGATTTAAATCCTGTACAGCGACAAGCCGTAGAAAAAACCGAAGATCCTGTCTTGATCCTTGCCGGTGCCGGGTCAGGCAAAACACGGGTTTTAACTTATCGCATTGCCTATATCCTGGCTAATGGTCTTGCTGAACCCAGAGAAATTCTTGCAATGACTTTTACGAACAAAGCGGCCGGAGAAATGCGCGAACGGGTGGCAAAATTAACGCCCAATATGTTATCCGGTATGTGGATCGGTACCTTTCATTCGCTGTTTGCCCGGTTATTGCGCAGAGAAGCAGAAAAATTAGGGTTCGATAATAATTTTGCTATTTACGACCCTAGTGATCAGATTTCTTTGATGAAGCGTGTGCTTTCTGCATTAAAGTTACCCTCTAAAGAGTTCTCTCCCAAAAAGATACTTTATCAAATCAGCACAGCAAAAAATAACCTGATAGCGCCTGAAGATATGCTAAAGGCCTCTGAAAAAGAGGCTGACAGAATCCTTGCTCGTGTTTATGTGGAATACCAACGTCAG
>CAYNUX010000175.1:0-7778 GCA_964400115.1 uncultured Cytophagia bacterium | reverse complement strand
GAATGCCGTAGAATTCTGCATCTTTGAGAGGACAGCCAGTGCAGTGGGCACTGGTCCTCCCCCCTGTTGCGTCCTGTCCAGCAATTTGTTCTTACTGTTCGGAGGTGGATAAAGTTCCACTGAACAGAGATGATCCAGGACCACCATACCACAGCCGATACAATCAATCCGCATTCGCAATGGTCCTCCGGTTCACCAAATCCAGAGTCCTTTGAATCAATTCGTCTGCAATATCCTCTTCACGGACACGCCGTATAACTTTACCTTTTTCAAATAATACCCCTGAGGATTTACCACAGGCAATACCAATATCGGCTTCTCTGGCTTCACCTGGACCGTTAACTTTACAGCCCATCACTGCAACCGTAATGGGCTCTTTAATATGCTGCAAGGCATCAATGATTTTTTCGGACATGGGTATAAGATCCAGCCGGGTTCGACTACAAGTCGGACAGGAGATAAAATTAATCCCTTGTTCCCGCAGTCCTAAATTTTGTAAAATCTGTTTAGCCACAAAAACTTCTTCCGCGGGATCACCCGTAAGAGAAACGCGCAAGGTATCACCAATTCCTTTATAAAGCAAAATAGAAAGGGCTGCAGCGGATTTTATTGTTCCCAAACGGGGAGGTCCGGCTTCTGTAACTCCGATATGTAATGGAATATCCGTCCATTGGCTGACAAGTTCATAACACTGAATCGTTTTGGGCACGTCGGACGATTTTATGGAAAGTACCAGATCGACGTCAGCGAGTTCCTTACATTCATCTACCGTACGTTTGGCGCCTTTTACCATGGCTTCCGTGGTGGGTCCTTTATATTTTTTCAACAAATCCTTTGGCAGTGAACCGGAATTGATACCAACCCGAACGGGAATCCGGTATTTTTCAGCTGCCTGTAAAACTTTGCTCAAGCGTTCTTTGGATCCAATATTACCCGGATTGATACGAATTTTATCAGCACCGGCATCAAGACTGGCCAGAGCAAGTCGATAATCAAAATGAATATCTGCGATCAATGGAATGGAACATTGTTTTTTGATCTCTGCAAACGACTTTACAGCTTGCTGATCGGGAACAGCCAATCGAACGAGATCACACCCAGCAAGTCGCAGTTTTTCGATCTGGCTCAGCGTTGCGGATAGATTACATGTATCTGTGTTGGTCATCGATTGAATCGCAACGGGCGAGTCTCCCCCGATGGGAACAGATCCGATTTTTACGGTGCGGGTTCTGGAGATCATGATATCGATTCCAATAAGAGTGTGATCGGCAAGTTAATCAGGTAGGATAGTATTAAAAATATGCAAGAAAATCAAGATTTTTTACAGTAGAGGGTGGCGCGGCTGACAGGGGCGACTGTCAGCCGCGCCAGGGTGCACATGGAACATGAGGGGTAGGATTGAGGATCAACGGCAAATGAAACAAGGGCTATTTTATGCTAACGGCGACCATCCAGGAACGCATAAAGCATGAGTCCGGATAATCCTCCGATGACTGCTGCGACTTTAAATCGGTTTTTTTCCTGATTCTCCAGAGCGCGCTGGGTTTTGATATTTTCAAGCTGACGTTTTTTTAAAACCAATTTTTCCTTTTTATTTTTAGGCTTGATTCGGCCATAATTGAGTGCATTTTCATCAAATTTATCACGCGGATACAGGATCTTTTTTTGATCGCTTAGTACTGCCAGTACTTGCTTTTTGGGTACTTTGAGCCACTTATTTTCGTTACTCAAGTCCTGAACCGTAAATTCAATATATTCATGAGCGATCGCAGTCATTTCTCCATATAATTTTTTATTATTATCCAGTAAAAGATAATCTGCATGGGCTGTGATGACCGAAAAAAGCAACAGATAAATCATACCACGCAACATAAAAACTCCTAAAAAATCTTTGATGCCAATTATTGAAATCATTTGTTGTTGTTTCTGTATTAATCTTTAGCAAGGAATATGCCATAGATTCAATACGCACTTTGTTCAATATTAACAATAAAAAAGGGAGACAATGAATATCATTGCCTCCCTGCCATATTCGTAATTGTATTACAAATTTCGTAGCAAGTACGAAATTGAAAATAGCCCTGTCTGCTAAATCACGCCGTGAGCTCGAGCAACCTTTTCAAAAGCTGCTATTGCCTGGTCCAGATGTTTTTTAGAGTGTGCAGCTGAGAGTTGCACTCTTATCCGAGCCTTTCCCTTTGGAACAACCGGATAACTGAATCCAATGACATAAATACCCTCATCGAGTAACTCATCGGCAATAGAATGAGCGAGCTTTTCATCATATAGCATAATGGGCACGATCGGATGGATACCTGTCTTGATATCGAATCCCAACCCGGTCATGTGTTGCCGAAAATAGAGCGTATTCTCAGCCAGATGATCACGTAAATCAGTTGTTTCCGATAGCATGTCCAAGAGTGCAATTGTAGCCCCCACAACAACCGGGGCCAGTGTGTTGGAAAAGAGATAAGGTCTGCTTTTCTGGCGCAAAAGATCGATCAGCTCTTGATGTCCGGATACACATCCGCCGGATGCACCCCCCAGAGCCTTGCCGAATGTCGTGGTAATAAGATCGATACTATTTTGCACATTGAAATGCTCATGCGTTCCCCTGCCCTGGGTTCCCATAAAACCCGTGGCATGAGAATCATCCACGAGCACGAGAGCATTATACTTTTCTGCGAGGGTACAGATATCCGGTAGTTTGGCAAGGTCTCCGTCCATGGAAAAGACGCCGTCGGTCGCAATGAGACGCATACGAGCATTTTGAGCTTGTTTCAGCTTTTCTTCCAGATCATTCATATTGGAATGTTCATAAATAAAGCGTTGAGCCTTGGTGAGTCTGATCCCATCGATAATGGAGGCATGATTGAGGGAATCGGTCAAAATAGCGCTTTCAGGATCGGCAAACGGTTCAAAGACCCCCCCATTTGCATCAAAACAGGCAGCATACAGGATGGTGTCATCTGTCTGGAGAAAGTTAGAGACCTTGCGTTCCAGTTTTTTGTGGATATCGAGCGTACCACAAATAAAGCGTACCGAAGACATGCCATATCCCCAGGAATCCAGGGTTTCTTTTGCCGCTTGGACGATACGGCTGTTATTCGCCAGTCCCAAATAATTATTTGCACAAAAGTTCAGGACTGTTTTTCCGTCTTTAACACCAATTTCCGCTCCCTGAGGAGTTGTTATGACACGCTCATCTTTATAGAGTCCGGCTTGACGGATTTGATCGAGTTGCTCGTTGACAAGATTTTTCAAATTTCCAAACATTCTCTTCTCCCCGCTAATCATTCTAAGGTTAGAATAACTTTGCCACAATTCCCGTCATTCATAATATCAAAGCCCTTTTGAAATGCTTCAAAGTCAAATTTATGGGTTAAAACCGGTGAAATATCGAGTCCGCTTTGCAGCATGGTTTGCATTTTATACCAGGTTTCAAAGATTTCACGTCCATATATGCCTTTTATCGTCAGGCCTTTAAAAATCACCTCATCCCAGTTGATCTGAGCCGAGTTGGGTAAGATGCCCAGGAGAGCGATTCTTCCCCCATGATGCATATTCTCCAGCATATCTTCAAAAGCCTGAGGATTGCCGGACATTTCGAGTCCGATATCAAATCCGATCATCCCGAGTTCAACCATAGCCTGGTGAATACTTTTGTTTTTCACATTGATCGCACGGGTTGCGCCAACTTTCCGGGCCAATTCCAGTCGATAATCATTGATATCCGTAATGACGACATTTCGGGCTCCCACATGGTGTGCGATAGCGACGGCCATGATGCCAATGGGTCCGGCCCCGGTAATGAGTACATCCTCGCCTACCATCTCAAAGCTCAAGGCTGAATGGGTGGCATTGCCGAACGGATCCATAAATGCAGCGATATCTGAAGGTATCACATCGTCAAGATGCCAGGCATTGCTTGCAGGAAGAGAAAGATATTCGGCAAAGCACCCATCGCGGTTCACACCAACGCCTATGGTGTTCGTACAAAGATGCCGCCTGCCTGCCCGACAGCTACGGCAGACGCCGCAAACAATATGTCCCTCACCGGAAATTCGCTCACCGATTTGATAGCCTCTTACATCCTGGCCTTTTGCTACAATATGCCCGACAAACTCGTGTCCGATAATCATCGGAGTCTTAATGGTTCGCTGTGCCCAGGCATCCCAATTATAGATATGCAAGTCTGTACCACAAATAGCTGTTTTTTCGATCTTGATCAAGAGGTCATTATTGCCATAATTGGGGATCGGCATGGTTTGCAGCCACAGACCCTGTTGGGGAGACTTTTTGACCAGTGCTCGCATTTTGTTTTTTTTCATAGGGCCCTCCCTCTAACGCACCAATAGTAATTTAGTCATGGTTTTTAAAGGTTGACTCGACAAAAAAGCGAAATATAGTCCTGAAGGTAATAGTTGACCTTTTTGATCCTGTCCGTTCCAGCGCAATGTTATGGTCTGATCAGATCTAAAGAGCTCTTTTTCATAAACAGTTCTGCCCAAAATATCGGTAATGATCAGTTTCGATTCGACATGAGGTGCTTGTATCTTTAGAGTTGTATAATGGTTAAATGGATTGGGATAATGGGTCAGATAAGGCATGACCGTGGCTTTTTGTCCGGATTTATCGACACGAGTCAAGAGTTCACTCGCGCCTCCGGCATCGCGATATCGCTGTGTAAATTCTTGCATAAACTGATTTGCAATATCAGCATCATGGATCACCAGAGTCGTCTCATCGTTGATGTTATTAGCAGCATTAGACCAGTTATGTGAGCCGGTAATCACGAGAGGATGGCCCTCAAACAGTCCGGGATCAATAAGGCAATACTTGTGGTGAAAAAAGGGGCTGCCGGGAAAAATAGCAGGCAGAACATCCGCAGGTGGAGACCAGGCTCCATAACCGATTCCTGTCATACGTTCATAGATGTCACTGTTGATATTACTATCGTCGACGAGTCCGGAAAATGCAATATTTTCATCCGAATGAAATTTCGCTTCCAAAGCGTTTTCCAAACCGGTACTCGTAAATGTGAGCAAAGCAAAATAAACAGACTGTTCGGCAGAAGCAATCGCTTGTTTAATGCGGTTTTCCGTATGATCAGAGGGGCTGGCATACATTTCGATCCATTTTCCGCCTATATTGAATCTATGGGGAATGTTGTCGTGCTTGCGAGCTCCCATGCGTGATTGTTCCGGATCGGGAATCAGGGTATTGCTTCCCCACATTTCGTTAAATTCCAGAGTAAAAGCCATAGCCAGGCTGGTATCGAAAATCAAAAGCATATTTTCGGCATTGTGTTGACTACCGTTGTAAGTCGCATTGGCCGACCCCATCCACACCCGGTCATTGGTCGCAGATAGATCACTACCATAGTCAAAAATCATAAATTTGCTATGCATGGAGCCAAAGCCGTCATTTATTCCAAAATCATCGGTAATGACAGGCACCCCTACAGTGTTACGAAGATAATCGATTTCTGATGACACATTATCATCGTCAGTGATTATCCGCACTTTAACACCACGTAAATGAGCTCGTGCCAGTTCAGTGGCAATTTCATGATGAGTAAAAGTAAATGTGCAAAAATCTATCGAAAAATCGGTTTTTTTTATTTCTTCAATTAATACTTTAGATAAATCTGTATTTCCTTTGGCAGATTGGTATTTAGCTATTGTCGTATCAACTGATTTTGTGAAATAAAGTTGAATCTCACCTGACGATAAATCAGATGCAGTGGCAAAGAGCAAAGTATCGGATAAGACTGTATCGGCTTTTGATATCGCGACGGCCTGTCCCTTGTAGAGTGTTGAAGGAACCAAATTTTGCAAAACCATTTGATGCTCTGTTGTTGGAACATCATTGATGTTGCGATTGACCAAAGAATCCGTTCCCCATCTAAAAATAGTTTCAATGGGTACATCGGTTTCCCATGCAAGGGTGACAGAGGTAGGGTTGATGGCGATCTCTTGGGGTGATTGCACCAGACGCACACGGGTATTTTGCATGATATCGGATGAGGTTCTTGGGCGTAAAAAATAATCCCCTGTGTAAGGCAATGTGGTATCCTGTTGAAAAACAATACCGATGATATCAAAAATACCAGGTAAAAACTCCCAGTCAGAGTCTATATAGATAGAGGCGTTACCACTAAAATCCCGGACTGTGGCCCTGTTAGAGTCTACATTTACGATCTGAATACCACTGAGCTGAACCAAACGGCTTTCATTGGGTTCTGCCTGATCCGCTTTGAAACTGTTTTGCAGGTTATCGCAAGTTATTATGCGGGGCTGAGGGAGTTCATGATCGGAACCGAGTCGGACCATATCACTTTGGTCATTGACTCGCAACCGGGTCATTCCGTCCACTTGTTCAAGAATACCGGAGATATTGACTCTATCCCCTGTTTCAACATTTTGATCGACATTTAATTCAAGCACGACGGTCATGCCAGCGGTAGCATCCTGCAAGCAAAAAGTATTCATTTCTTTAAAATTAGCTGTAACAATCCCTTCAATTTGTACTCGTGAACCGAGTGCAAAAGCAGTCCCTTCACTTGTATGTCGATGAAATCTATCTATTGGAACGACTTGAGAAAATGCGAGATGCACAGCTGTTACAATAAAAATTAAGACTTTCATAGTATTCTTTCAGATTTCCAGGTTAAAACATTTTCAGAAGGTGGTTTCGAAGCGATTTCCTTTGGATCCAGAGATCGAAATACATGATATTCCGGGTCCAGGCTGATCTTGAGGGGAGGATTGTTGCACCTAATCCTAAAAATATCCTGTTTGTCATCCAGGTGTATATTTGTAGTTATTATTTCGTCCAGTGTATTGATAACAACCGGCAGATCCAGTTCATAAACCGGATTTCTTTGAGTGACGGATAGAGTGACTAGCGAATCACTCCCCTCTTGTTCAACCCGAACTTTGAATGAAATTTGGGGAGCGCCTTTCCGGGTCAGCCACTGCTCAAAGAATGCATCCAGATCCTGATCATTGACATTTTCGAGAATGTCCTTGAGATCATACCAGGTTGCAGCTGAGCCCGAATAAGCAGAATAAAAGGACTGCATGCCTTTATCAAAGCGGTCATTTCCGAGTAATTGATAAAGTTGATAGACGACCATCACTCCTTTTGTTTCATTCACAGTCTCAGCAACCCTGGATTCCGTTTCTTTGAGTTCCTGCAAGGCAACATCTTGATGCCTTGCGAGGCGTGCATAGTCGACCATTTTTTTATATCGGTATTCTTTGGAGCGCTGAGAGGAGATCTGATCTTGATTGAGATATTCAGAATAATAGAGATTCAAAGGCTCGCTCCAATCTCCAAAGGAGCTATCCACATGTACTCCCCTGCTCCACCAGTTTTTACAAATTTCGCCTGCTAAATGATTCTCGAGTGTATCCGGAGAATGCAACTGTAGCGGCGGAAACAAGTTTAGACAAGGGTGAGATAATGGTTCAGGCAGAACGTTTTCGGCAAGGACATATTGCTTGTACGGATAGTGGCCGATCATCGATTCGTAACGAGAGATATATTTGCAGCAGATATCGAGATACTGATCACTAAGGTCGGGATTATCGTTCAAGAGCCATGTCGAAATGAGGATATCATTGCAGGATCTGGTGTTTTTCCAATAATCTGCAGCGCAAAGGAAAAATTCCTGAACGGGATGATCCTGCTGCCATACGCAATAGGCAGAATCCAGGGATTCGGTATAGTGAATCAATTCTCCGGTCGTTAGGATGCGATAACCTCGAGGA
>CAYNUX010000174.1:0-7786 GCA_964400115.1 uncultured Cytophagia bacterium | reverse complement strand
GGGCAGCCCCAACCCGATGGCTGCGGCCATAGGTTCGTCAACCAAATAGACTTCCCGTGCACCGGCATGTTCGGCAGAATCACGAACAGCTCTTTTTTCCACTTCGGTAATTCCGGTGGGAACGCAAATGGCGATGCGTGGTCTTGGGATACGCGAGGGGAGTGATTTTTTGATAAAATGACGAATCATTTGCTCCGCAAGATCAAAGTCTGCAATCACACCATCTTTTAATGGACGGATGGTTATGATTTCATCCGGAGTTCTTCCGACCATTTCTTTGGCATCGAATCCAAAGGCTACAATCTGTTGATCGCTTTTTCGAATTGCAACAACAGAGGGTTCATCCATCACGACATCTTTATTTTTGACATAAACCAGAGTATTGGCGGTTCCCAGATCAATTGCGAGATCGTTAGAGAACATATTCGAGAATGAGAATTTCATGATAACGTCTTTTCATTTTGAGGATAAAATTTATGCAAAATATAATACAAAAGATCAACTTTATCAATAAGGATTTCCATTGTGACCCGTGCATTACTCACCCTGTACCTTGCTAGAGTACAAACTTTATTCGACAGGGCGTGCTTTTTGTTCCCGAAAATCAATCAAAATAAAGAGTTGAACAATTTTCGGGATGATGATAAGGACGAGTCTATGGAATGAGTGTCTTACCGCACCTTTAGGGATGAATTAATGCCTAAAATGTCGCATACCTGTAAACACCATAAACATATTATGTTCATTTGCAGCATCGATAACTTTTTCATCGCGAATAGAGCCTCCTGGTTGAACGACTCCGATGGCACCAGCCTCTGCAGCAGCATCGATTCCATCCCGAAAAGGGAAAAAGGCATCAGAAACCATTATCGTTCCTTTGAGATCATGCCCCATTTCTAAAGCTTTTTGTACTGCGAGTTTGGAAGAATCTACGCGCGACATCTGACCTGCACCAATACCGAGTGTGCGGGTATCTTTAACATAAATGATCGCATTGCTCTTTACCCACTTGCAAATGGTCCATCCAAATCCCATGGATATCCAATCTTGTTCTGTAGGTTGGCGTTTTGTCACTATTTTAAAGTTGGTAGGATTTTCCTGAATGCTGTCCATGTTTTGTATCAGATATCCACCATAAATCTTTTTAATATCCAGCCGGTCTCTTATCAAAGTTGTCGGATCCCATTCCAATAGACGAAGATTTTTCTTTTTCATGAGAATTTCTTTGGCCTCGTCAGTAAATTTTGGAGCGACAATCACTTCGAGAAAGACTTTTGACATTTCTTCGGCGACCTCTCTGGTTACCGGGCGATTGAATGCGACTAGACCACCAAAAGCAGAAACAGAGTCAGATGCAAATGCTTGCTTGTATGCCGTCAAAAGGTTTTCATTCAAAGATACTCCACATGGATTATTGTGCTTGACGATAACGGCACAGGATTTATCGAACTCGTAAGCCAATCCCATAGTGGAATGCAAATCCAGTAAATTGTTAAATGAGAGTTCTTTGCCATGTAATTGTTTGCCAAAGTGGTTTTTTTCCACATCATCGGTATAAAAAGCAGCCTTTTGGTGAGGATTTTCTCCATAGCGCAGATCCATTACCTTGTGGAGCTCAAAATCCATCAGAGCGGGAAATGTTTCTTCTGATTTGCCGAGAAAGCGGTTGATTGCCGAGTCATATTGACCGGTGCGCAAGAATGCCTGAACAGCCAATGATTTGCGGGTTTCAAGGGTGGTTGAACCATCACTTTCCTTGATTTCAGCCATAATCTGTTGATATTGTTCTGGATCTGTGACAACCGTAACATCGGGAAAATTCTTTGCCGCTGCCCGAATCATACAAGGACCGCCAATGTCAATGTTTTCAAGAGCATCTGCGAGTTGTACATCCGGTTGGGCAACCGTTTTTTCAAAAGGATACAAATTGACGACGACCATATCGATAGGGGTAATATCATGTTTTTTGAGCTCATCGAGTTGATTTGATTCTCTTTTAGCGAGAATCGCGCCATGAATAAAAGGATGAAGGGTCTTGACCCGGCCCCCCAGAATTTCGGGAAATCCGGTGACGTCCGAAACAGAGATAATATCAATGCCATGTTCCGTGAGATGGCGGGCAGTGCCTCCTGTAGAAATGATTTCTGTTCCTTGTTCTTGCAAAGTTTTAGCAAATTCTACAAGGCCTTGTTTGTCATATACGCTCAACAACGCTCTTTTAATTTTTACTTTATCTGCCACGATATAACCCTTTTCTATTGGTTTGTCTGCTAGTGATTTATTGATTTAAACGAACCCGGACAGGGATATACAAACATTTTATTTTTTTTTGATATAAACTTTTCGCCCTTTAATGGTTATTTGTTTGTTGCAAAAATATTCTATGGCTTGTGGCAAAATACGATGTTCTACCTCTAGAATCCGTTTTGCAAGAGACTCTGCAGTATCGTCATCCCGGACCGGGACGCATTCCTGAATAATCGGGGGACCTGTATCATATTCGGTATCGACAAAGTGAACCGTGGCTCCGGAAACTTTGGCGCCAAATTCGAGAACCGCCTCATGTACGTAATGGCCGTAAAGCCCTTTACCTCCAAAGGCTGGCAACAACGCCGGATGAATATTGATTATTTTATGTTTATATTTACTAACAACAGCAACGGGTACTTTTTTCAAGTATCCTGCCAACACGACCAGGTCAATTTTTTCTGTTTGCAACAAATTTAATAGTGCCAATTCATATTCTGACTCGGCAGCAAATTGTTTTGGTGATAGATGGATTGCTTTTGCTCCATTTGATCTTGCCATGTCTAATGCCGGAGTATCGGAGCGATTGCTGATGACGAGAACAATGCTGGCATTCAATCGACCCATGTTGATTTGGTTAAAAATAGATTCTAAATTGCTCCCTCTGCCAGACACAAAAACCGCAATATTGAGTTTAGGCATGCATATCTCCTGTTTCTAGCAAGTTAAGGGATTTTTTGTCTGCGTCCAGCTCAACCATTGCGCCCACAGGAAGTGTAAATTTTATATCACCATGTCCATAAGGAAAATCCGTCAAAATCGGCACATGCAAATCTCTGGTATAGCGCTCGATAATATCTTGTACCACAAATGTATCTTCAGAATCCTGACAATCGATAAACTCTCCAAGCAAGAGTCCGGCAATGGAATCGAGAATGCCTGCATTTTTGAGCTGCGCCATATAGCGGTCAATGCGATACAGATCCTCACCAATGTCTTCTAAGAAAAGGATAGAACCGGAAAAATCCGGACAAAATGGTGTGTGCAAGGCGTGGTTGACAAGGGCTAAACATCCGCCCAAGAGTCGGCCCTGTGCTTTTCCGGATTGCAATACTCTGCCAGAGTCGCTATGCAAAGTGTGCGGATAGGGATCGTTCATGACTTTCCAAAACCATTTTTCGGTAAAGGGGTGTATTCCTTTCCCCATCTCTACGGCGACCATGGGTCCGGAATAGGAAACCAGGTTACAATGTGCAAACAGGGCAAGGTTAAGAGTCGTAATATCCGAATAGCCAACCAGGGGTTTTGGGTTTTGTGCGATTGTATGATAATCCAGCTGTGAAACAATTCGACCACATCCATAGCCGCCCCGTGAGCATATAATGGCGTCGATATCCGGGTTGGATATCATATTGTTGAGATCATTTACTCGTTCACTGTCTGAGCCCGCCAGGTAGCCTGTTTTTTTATCAACATGGGAACCCGTAAAAATATTATAGCCTTTTTTTTTCAAATAGTCAATGCCAGCATTTAAACGATCCGGATTTGGGGTACTTGCTGGTGATACCACGCCAATGGTATCACCAGGTACTAGTCGTGGTGGGAAAACTGCTTTAATCAATATACTCCTCGATGGCTATCGTGAAATGAGTCTTTGTGCTTCATAAATAGAAAAAGGAGTGGCCAGACGATAATCGCCAAAGCCTGTCGGATCATAGAACTCGAAATAGCGATTGAATCGATAATATTGCCATACTTGATAGGGATACCGGCTGTACTTTGGGAACGGATTTCTTTCCACTTCATCTGGCCCGCCAAGAATGATATAAATCATTCCCATATCGGTTTTCCAGCCTTCTTGGTTCATGGTCCCGAAGGAGCGGTTGGCAAAATCAACCCGCGAAAAGTATGACTGCAATGCCTCATTGAGGTCTGTTCCGGGAGTGGGATCATGCCGTTTCCAGAAATTCTGAAAAGTTTCCAGTTTCTTATCTTCCGAAGCCTTGTCTAGTTTTTTCCATTCTTCGCGAGTTGCCACGTATTCGGTTTGAGCGATGGCTTTGTCCAGATCACGAACCAGTGATGGCATTCCAACCCAGTTCACGTAAAAGGTCTTTTTTAGGTTGACATGATCTTTGTCACCATCAAGTTTTAGGGTAAGATTATATTCATCTGCCATCAGGCTGTCGGTTGGAATACGAATGGCTTCCATGATGCGTTGAGCTGGGGTTGGTTTTTGATAGTCACCCTGGATTCGATTTCGGGTTCGTTCTCCTTTAATCTCATACTCGATTTTTAATTCATTTTCCTCTTTGGGATTATAGATTTCAAAATAGACATAGATATCTCCTGTTACCCCTTTGGTAGGATCTGTGACAATGGGACTGATTGTTTTGATCCCAAGGGAATCGGCCAGGACACGATCTGCCAGAACAATATCACTTGTCATCAATTCATCTTTGGTAAAATCTTTTAATTCGGTCTTGAAATCACGTTTATAAGCATTGCCTGTTTCGATGTTTTCGACACTCACAGCGACATTATATTTTTCTGGTTCAAGATCAAACGATTTATGAGTGAACGAAAATTGTGACCGGCTATTGGTCAGGTCAAAGTCTTTGACAAATACAGTTTCTTTCCAGATTTTGCCATCGACTTGAAAGTCGTCGTCATCGAATACAACGACAGAAACTTCATATTCACTTTCAAAGCCGTCACCGACTTTGATAAACTGCAGCTCGTCATAGGCGATTTCGATATAGATATTCATGCGGCTCTTATTCCGACCTTCGGGAACCGAAAAATTGGCAACATCCATATGAAATTCTGGCCCTGACTGTTGCTTGTCAGGTTGACCAAACTCAAGCTGGGCAAAGCCCGGGCTCCAGACGAGAGTAAAAAGCGTAAATAAAACCATCCATTTTCTCATATATCCATCCTTTCCGGCAGAGTATTTTCACTTTTTCTGCCGAATAATTCATACATATCAGTATGTGTTATTTCTATATCATAAAACGCGCCAATGCATAGCCGTAATTCCGGTAAATAGACAATATTATCAATTTCGGGAGCATCGCGCCATGTTCGTCCTATGCTTTGATGTTTGTCTTTGTCATACTCGTCTATCAACACTTTTTGCACAGAGTGCAAGAGTTTTTGATTTTTGTGATGCGAAATTTCGGCTTGCAACATCATGATCTCTTCCTGACGTTGCTGTTTTATTTTTTCACTCACTGTTTCGGCAAGAGCGGATGCGCGAGTATCTTCTTCTTTTGAATATGTAAATACACCCAATCGATCAAACTCTGTGTTTTCTACGAATGACAATAATTCCCTGAATTCATCTCTATTCTCACCGGGATAACCGACAATCAGGCAAGTGCGAAGGGCTACGGGATTGATTTTGTTTCTTATTTTATCAATCAGTGACCGAATAGAGTGCCCTGTAATCTGCCTTTTCATACTTTTTAGAATTTTATCGTTTATGTGCTGAACAGGCATATCTATATACGGGAGAATCGTACTGGCATTTTCTATCACATCCATAAGACGATCATCCCAGTGTGCCGGATGCGTATACATGAGCCGAATCCAGTCAAAGTGTCCTCTTTTGTCCAATTCGAGTAATAGATCCGCCAGTTCTTTATTGTTACGATCCATGCCAAAGGCTGTCGTATCCTGGGCGATGAGGATTAACTCTTTTGGTGCTTGCTCAGAGTTTGCAAGACCATCCGCTTCAGCCAATATGGCTTGAATTGTCCTGCTCTTTAAATCTCCTTTAATGATAGGAATGGCGCAATAACTGCATCGATTACTGCACCCCTGTGCAATTGTCAAGTAACGATAATGAGCAGGTGTAATGGGATATCTGCTGGATCGATTGCTTATTCCGGCCAATTTTTCACAAACGAGTCTACTCGTTTTATCTGCATCCAGATCAGTAAATATTTCATCTATCTCTGGCATCAGATCGAGCACCTGTTTTTTATAGCGCTGGGGCAAACACCCTGTCACCCAAATTTTATAATCCGGGCGGTCTTGCTTGATTTGTGCGATATTTAGAATCTCATCAATGGCTTCTTGTTTGGCGGCCTGGATAAACGCACAAGTATTGACAATGGAGATATCAGCTTCATCGGGATAATCCGTAAAGTCCACATGGGGAGCAATCGTCCCTAATATTCTTTCCAGATCGACCAAATTTTTAGGGCATCCCAGACTGATATAATTGATTTTCACTTGAAAAGTGCCTCTACAAATTGTTGAGCATCAAAGGGCTGTAAATCATCAATTTTTTCTCCCAGCCCGATATATTGAACCGGCACTAAAAGTTGTTTGGCAATCGAAAAAACAATACCCCCCTTTGCTGTACCGTCCAGTTTGGTCAGAATGATTCCTGTAACATTCACTGTCTTGGCAAATTGTTTTGCCTGAGCCAATCCGTTCTGACCTGTGGTCGCATCGACAACAAGCAATACCTGGTGAGGAGCGCCGGGCATTTCTCTATCGATCACCCGATGGATTTTGGACAACTCGGCCATAAGGTTGTTTTTTGTATGCAATCGGCCAGCGGTATCGATCAAAACAATATCTTTATCCTTGCTTTGGGCAGATTTTATTGCATCAAACGCCACGGAAGCCGGATCGCTACCCGGTTCACGGTGAATGCAATCTGCGCCCACTCTATTGGCCCAGATCGCCAATTGTTCGCTGGCTGCCGCCCGAAAGGTGTCAGCTGCAGCTAAAAGCACCTTTTTACCATCACGGATAAAGAGATGAGCTAATTTACCGATCGATGTGGTTTTGCCGGTTCCGTTAACTCCGATGACACTAATAATATGGGGTCTTTGGGTCTCGTCGATTTTGGGTTGATTTACTTTTAAGATCTGTACGAGCTGTTCGCTCAGCAGATTTATGATATCCCGAGCATCTGAGATATTTTTTTTGCGACTTTGCTCTAACAGTTGACCGAGAATTTCTTCTGCGGTATCAAAACCCACATCGCTGAGCAGCAGCGTTTCTTCAAGCTCATCGAGCATTTCTTCATCGAGTTTGCCGCGTGAAACCACTCTTTGGATACCACCCACGAGATTGGATCTGGTCTTTTCCAGTCCTTTTTGAAATTTTGAAAGAACACCTAGCACGTTTCGATCCTTAAGATAACCTGTTCTGGTTCAATAATATTAGACGATGAAAACCTGTTTATCGTTCCATTTATTCGATGAGATAATAGTTCTCTTTACTACGAATTTTTTATACCCACAATATTTTTATAAATTTTAAAGTATTTAAATAATGAGATCGGGGTTAAAATTGCTGAAATACACAACAGAACCATACTAAAAATGGGTATCTGTAAAACAAAAGAGAGCATTACCATCATATAAGAAACCAAGGTATATTTTCCAAGCAGGTTTGATTCACCTATGCGTCTTGCTTTGCTGATAAGATGCAAGCTGGCGATCAAAATAATCAGATCTCTGGCAATGACCATGAGAACAAACCAAATAGGTAAAGTTCGATAGACGTATAAATAGAT
>CAYNUX010000173.1:0-7809 GCA_964400115.1 uncultured Cytophagia bacterium | reverse complement strand
TAATAATTGTGTGCCGTTTGGTTGTTTTTAAAAATAGACACCAAAAGTGATTTTGACTCTCCCTCAATTAAGGAATTCATAGAGATATTATCGATGTCGATATCTATGGGGAGTGTGTTTACAGGTATTTGTATTCCCATTTCTCCTTTTTGATTACCAGGGACTATTTCATTTTGGTTATTCATAAAATGTACCACATGCATCAGGCTGCAGGAAACCAACACATTGCCCAAATGGTGTATACTGGAATTAAACCTTTGAAGATTGGGATACATTTTGGTGGGCAATGCCTTTGCATCGAGAAGAGATTCCTCAGTCTCCAGTGCTTTTGTGGGAACCGCCGTATAATACGAAAAGCCTTGAGCACCATAAGCAAGTGCACTTGTGACTTGAAATTTGATTTGTGCCAGAGAGGGGGCTACGAGGTTAAATGCTGGCGATCCGGAGGCCTGGATAATGAGCCACCAGGGTTTACTGGCTCTTTGTGCATGTTGTCTCATTAAATTCAAGTTATGGAAAAAATCCTGCCGCATTCCATTTTGGGTGAATGGGTAATAATCAATACTTACAAGATCTAATCTGTCAAAAAAAGTTTCCAAATGTCGATTATAGTCCTCGAGAGTCTCGCCTACATTTTCCATAAAGCAGGGGCTTTCTTTTGTGGCATACAGGGGGAAAAGATTGACATAAGCCAATTTTTCGGGATACATTGATTTTATGATATTCGTCATGGAAAAAATACTGTTAAATTCCTCATGAGTACAGGGCTCGTCCCATATAAAAAAGCCTTGAACAAAATCACGATCAAACTTTTGCAATTGTGATCGAATATCATTTGAATTTTCAGTTACGTTCAAGTTTTTCCAAAAGCGCCCGGCTAAAGGATCCGGCCATCCTTCTAAATGAATGATGGCCTGCAAATCCATACCTGTATTACGATTAAACTCTGTTAAAGTCTGGTAGAGAGTCCATGCTTCAGATATATCCCCTTTATCATAGTTGATAATATAGTCGATGTTTGCCTGATCCATCAAGATGAAATTTTGAGGATTATTTATATCCCCTACGCCTAATCCGCCGATGAGGAAATTATTTTGCCAATTTTGAGAGTTCGATGGTACGGGGTTTAATAAAGAAAAAAACAATGCAATCGGAAGGGTATATTTGATCATTGGATTATATTTCCCTTAAAGTGAGATGAATTTGAGTAACAGTTAACAAACCATGAAAAAACTTTTACGCAAGGTAGAACTATTTTCTTATATTAGTAATAGATATAATATTGGAGGCCATAATGCAAAAATTACTAATTCTACTTTTCGCCTGGATCCCCGTCACATCCATCTGTGACTTTGGCAATGATCCGGTCAAACCCGATGAACCTGTAAACATTGAATTCCTGACTGCTGAAGACCTGGGTTGTCAGGAAGAACGATCGACCGTAGAGAATTCACTGAGCCTAGACTACGAACTCGCTTTTGATGGAACGCTGAATTTGCACCTGGGGTTCCTCTCCAATTGCTGTTCCAAATACATCCATACCGTGGACGTCATGAGCTACATCATTACTATCACTCTCAAGGATGATGCCGATGAACTCTGCCGATGCGTGTGCCCCTGGCGACAAACCTATTCGTTCCAGACCGAAAATCTACAGTCGTTCCGGGTAAAATTTTACATGCAGGAACAGTTTATGCTCGAACCCCAGCTGGTGCTGGACAAGTCGTTTGAACTGTAGCCGGCTTGACCGCTGCCTCACGCAATGCATCGGAATTTTCAAGGTTTTCACTCAACGCAGAGGCCTCGGAGAACGCAGAGAGAGAAAAAAACAAAAACAATAGTAAAAATTCAATCTGTACCTTGCACCATTAAATAAAGTCTTTTTTTCTCATTTTTTTCTCTGCGATCCTCTGTTTACTCGGCGACCTCTGCGTTAAAGATTTTTGCCTCAGGTAGGTTCTGCTCTATTAGATAAAAGTTACTCTTTACGAGTCACCGCCTTGCGATAGAGCAGCCAGGCCAGGCCGGCGAAAATTGCCAGGGACACAACTTGTCCCAGGGGTTCGGGCCAGACCAGGCCGATGCCGCCGGGTCTGCCGGCGATTACGGCATAGGCGGCGATGAGCACGCCGACGAGGCCCTCGCCGGCAATGAGACCGGAGCCGAACAGGATGCCCTGTTCCTGAGAGGATTTTTCGCTCTCTTTTCTCTCACTCCAGCGCCGGATCAGCCCACCCACAAAGACCGGCATCATGCTGGCCAAGGGCAAATAGAGTCCCACGGCGAACGGCAACGAAGGAATCCCCAGCAGCTCTACCATGCCGGCGATAGCCGCGCCGGTGAGCACCAGTCCCCACGGCAGATCCGCCTGCAACACCCCTTCGATTACGGTTTTCATGAGCGTGGCCTGGGGTGCGGGCAGGTCGGCCGTGCCAAAGCCAAAGGCCCGTCCCAGCAGCCATACCGCGGCCGCGATAAAGAACGCCGAACTCAGGGCCCCGATGATCTCTGCGGTCTGTTGCTTGCGCGGTGTGGCGCCGATGATGTATCCGGTTTTCAGATCCTGCGAGATATCGCCGCTGATCGAGGCCGCCACACACACCACGGTGCCGATGGTGAGGACCGTGGCTTTGCCAATGTCGTCGGTCCAGCCCAGCAGATAAAAAATCAGACTCGTTCCCAGCAGGGTGACGATGGTCATGCCCGAGGTGGGGTTGGATGAAACGCCCACCAGACCGACGATACGGGACGAGACCGTGACAAACATGAACGCAAACAGAACGATACAGACCGTCCCGATCAGTCGCAGGGTCAACGAGGGCGAAACCCCGAGAACGGTCGGCGTCAGGATGATCACCGCAGCGATGATGGCCACGCCCGTGAGCACCACAGACATGGGCAGGTCATCGTCGGTGCGCACGGGACGTGCCAGCGCCTGGCTGGAGCGCCGGGAGAGCTCCCGGAACCCGATCTTGAGCGAGTTGATCATGGTGGGAATGGATTTCAGTACCGTGATGATGCCGGCAAACGCCACGGCGCCGGCACCGATGTAACGGATATAGCGCGTCCAGAGCTGACCCGGACTCATATCGCGGATGAGCATGTCGGTTTCGGGAAAGAGCGGCGCAGCCAGATCCTGGCCAAAATGGGCGATGAGCGGGATGATGCCCAGCCAGGACAATAATCCGCCCGCCACCATGATGGCGGCGATGCGATAACCCAGGATATAGCCGACACCCAATAGAGCCGGACCCGCTTCGAGTCCGAGTTCCGCCTTTTTCAATACCGGCAGTCTCAGGTGCAGGGATTCGGGCCAGAGTTTCAGAAACGAAATGAGAAACTTGAACAGGGCGCCCACCCCCAGTCCCACAAACACATTTTTGGCTCTGGCGCCACCGGAATCTGCGGCGATCAGCACCTGAGCTGCGGCCGTGCCTTCGGGGTAGGGCAGGGTCTGGTGTTCCTGCACGATGAGAAAACGCCGCAGCGGAATCATGAACAAGACGCCCAGGATACCGCCCAGCAAGGCCAGCATACCGATTTGCAGCAGGGGTGGGTCGAATCCCCACAGGAACAGGGCGGGAATGGTAAAGATGATTCCCGACGCCAGGGATGAACTGGCCGAGCCTGTGGTCTGGGAGATATTGTGTTCGAGGATACCGGAACGCCCCAGCAGAGGGGCGGCGATCTTGAAAAACGCCACCGACACGATAGCCAGCGGGATGGCGGTGCTGATGGTGAGTCCGACCCGAAGGCCCAGATAGGCATTGGCCGAGCCAAAGACGATTCCGAACAAGATTCCGGCGAGCACCGCACGAATGCTAAAGTCGGTGAGATCGGTTTCTGCAGCGACATACGGTTTGTGTTCTGGCATATCAGGTTCCTTGATGTCAGATGTCGTGAGACGTCAGATGACGGATATCAGAGAATGTTTATAAGGTTTTCAGCGATCCAAGCCTGTCGCTTAACGCAGAGGCGCTGAGAAAAAAAAGAGAGAACCGCAGAGCAAAGATGAATGCAAAGACTGAAATACAAACACCAGAGCACACGGAACAGTTTTTTTCTCTGCGACCCTCTGAATTCTCTGCGTGCTCTGCGTAAAGGCCTTTGCTCTTTTCAGCCTTGTCGATCAACGCAGAGAAGCACTGAGAAAAAAGAGAGAACCGCAGAGAAAAAAAGAGACTCAACACCTCTGATATAGAACTAAAATAGTTTTTCTTTTTTTTCTCTCTTTGCGCCTCAG
Organism: uncultured Cytophagia bacterium; assembly: GCA_964400115.1. Lineage (GTDB taxonomy): Bacteria > Zhuqueibacterota > Zhuqueibacteria > Residuimicrobiales > Oceaniaggregativiventaceae > Oceaniaggregativivens. Next base: position 3,566 of record CAYNUX010000173.1, on the reverse strand, counting down.
CGAGAGTTTTCTCTCTGCGGCAACTCTGCGTTCTCTGAGCTCTCTGCGTTGGGGCCCTTGGCTCTTTAAATACTCTTCACGTTTAATAATATTAGACAATTTACAGTTCAGGAGCAAGAATAATTTAAATTTTCAAGGCAGAGCCTGAAATCCGGCCAGATATTTTGATTGCATTTTAGGGGTGAAAGGCTTAAATTTCTGTTTAATATGGCGACGATAGCTGAAAATTGGATTGCTGTTCAAAGACAGATCGAGAACGCGTGCCGGACACGCGGCCGCGATCCGCAAGAGATCACCGTGGTTGCCGTGAGCAAGACGGTGGGCAAGGAGCAGATTATCCAGGCCTGGGAGGCCGGGATCCGCATTTTCGGCGAAAATCGTGTCCAAGAGGCGCAAGCCAAGGCAAGCCAGATCGATAAGCCGATGATCTGGCATCTGGTCGGGCATTTGCAGACCAACAAGGTCAAGAATGCGCTGGAATTCGCGTCGGTGATCGAATCGGTGGATTCGGTGCGACTGGCAAAAGAGATCGACAAACGGGCTCAAAAGCCGGTTGAGGTCTATGTTCAGGTCAATACATCGGGAGAAGAGAGCAAGTACGGCTGTAATCCCGGTGAAACGCTGGCACTGGTGCAACAAATCGCAGCATTGCCGCAGGTGACTGTTGCAGGCCTGATGACCATCGGAGCGTTTTTATCCGATCCCGAAAAAGTAAGACCGTGTTTTCAACGTCTGGCCCGTCTCAAAAAAGAGATCAACTTGGCGCACATTGCCGGTGTCGAGATCAGACATCTCTCTATGGGCATGAGCAACGATTTTCAGGTCGCCATCGAAGAAGGTGCGACGCATATTCGGTTGGGACGCATTCTCTTTGGTGAACGCCCTCAAAAATAAAAGAGTATGGAAGAAAGATGTTTATTGTGAGTAATTTACTTCTGGCATTGGCTAATGTTATCCATCTCGCTCTGACGCTCTATATGTGGTTGATCATTGCCAGAGCAGTGGTGTCCTGGATTCAGCCCAATCCCTATAACCAGATCGTCCAGTTTCTTTATCGCGCTACAGAACCTGTACTGGCGCCGGTACGCCGCATGCTGCCCGATCTTGGAGGATTGGATATTTCACCTGTGGTGGTTATTTTTATCATCATGTTTGTCGACCGGTTTGTGGTCGCCACATTGCGCCAGATGGCCATGTAAATATTGAAACGAAAAGAGGTGGAACGATGAGGTTAACCCCTCTTGATATCCGTAAACAAGAATTTAAAAACACGCTGCGTGGTTATGACCGGGAAGAGGTCGATGCGTTCATGACCATGATCGCCGACGAGTTCGAGATGCTGATCAGGGAGAAACATCAATTCAATGACGAATTGATCCGACTGCGTACGCAGCTCAAGGACTATCAGCAGGTCGAGACTACCCTGCGGGATACCTTGATGAAAGCACAGAACACCGTCGACGAGTCCCGTACCCATTCCCGCAGAGAAGCGGAAATTGTCATACATGAGGCCGAGTTACAGGCCGAGCATATTCTCAAGGAAGCCAAAGAAGACCTGCAGGATTTGCGTAACGACATCCATATGCTCAAGATACAAAAGGAATCGTTTTCCAAGCGGCTTCGTCATTTGCTGGAATCGCAGATCGAGTTGCTCCAGGTGCTGGACATGGATGATCTCGAACTCCCTCAGGAGAACGAGGTGCGTTATCGCGGCCGCACTCCTCGGCCAACACCCCAGGAACGGGAGGCCCCGCAGTCGGGTTCCTCTCAGGAGCCGCGTATCGTGAGAGACCGGCCTTCAAAAGAGTCCCCGCCCCGGCACCATAGGGACAGAGATGAGCAGGACGATGATGACGATAAAGGTCCGCTCTCGGATCAGGTCATTATGTAAAATTGAAATTTCGAGCTTTTTATAGCTAATCATTTAACGCAGAGGAACAGAGAGCGCAGCGAGACGCAGAGAAGATAAAAAGAACCAAATACCGCAGACGAGGCATTTTTAGTCTTTTTCTCTTCTTTTTTTTCTGCGTTACTCTGAGACCTTGGCGCCTCTGCGTTAGGATTTTTAACAGTGTTAAGCAGCAGCTTTCGGTGATGTCCGTGACAGGATGGCAACATGGGTTTCAGTCCTCAGCCTTGGGAAAATGTAAAAATAATACTGGATTGATGGGAGAGTGTGGAGGTTAAAATGCGATACCTGTCGAGTTTGATCATAATGGGTTTGTTGTTTTCCGGATGCAGCCAGCAGTCGAGCCTGCGGCGAAGTGAGTTGCGGGAAGGCCAGACCGTAGAACTGACCCTGAACAATGGCAAGTCTGTTCAGGGAGATATTGCCAAAATCGAAGACGATGCCCTTGTTATCAAAGACGATGATGACCAGGCATGGCGGGCCAAAAACGAAGCGATCGCAGCGATTCATGGGTCGGAGCCGGTTCTCGATCTGAAAGGCAATGTGATTCCCGAATCCGAGATTCAGGCCCGCAAGGGCTCTAAAAATACGTTGCTGTTTTCCCTGAGCGGTGCAGGACTCTCACTGGGTGCGAGCTTTTTTCTCTCCAGTATGATTTCCCGTGCTGACGAAGAGAATCGCGATCCGATTATATTTGGTGGCACGGCTGCCGGAACGGCTGTGGGAACCTATTTGTTCTACCGGATGGGAAAACGCAAAGACCGCGAGCAAGCCATCGAAGAGGTTCGGCTTTCCCGCGGCGGTCTGGGTGAATCCCTGATCGAAGAGGAACGCCAGCGCAAGGAAGAGCTGGAAAAAGAGATCGAACGTCTGAAAAAGCAGGTGCAGGAAAAGGAGAACAAGAACTGATCCAGCCATCCCTTGAACAAATCCAACGTGCGGCAGCATTTATCCGGGAACACGATCCCGAGCCGTTCGATCTGGCACTCGTTCTCGGAACGGGATTGGGGTTTTTTGCGGATCAGATGACCATAAAATCACAGTTCGCATTCGACACAATCCCGCATTTTCCGGCATCGACGGTGGATTTTCATGCCGGCCAGCTGATTACCGGTACAATAGCAGACAAACATGTTTTGGTCATGCAGGGTCGCTTTCATTATTATGAGGGATTGGAACCGAGCCGGGTGACCTTTCCCGTTCGGGTGATGCACGAGCTGGGTATCACGGATTTGCTGCTGACCCATGCGGTTGGCGGCATGCAGCCGCATCTGAAAGCCGGAACCCTGGGTTGTATCAGCGATCATATCAACCTGATGGGAACACATCCGCTCATCGGTCCTCATGCCGAGCATCTGGGCACACGGTTTCCGGATATGAGCGAGCCTTATGATAAGCGTTTGCAATCATTTGCGCACGATCAGGCCCAGAAATTGGATATTCCTCTGTACCGCACAGTCTATGCTGCGGTCAGCGGTCCCAGTTACGAGACGCCAGCAGAAATCAATATGCTGCAGATCCTGGGTGCCGATACCATTGGCATGTCTGTAGTACCTGAGGTGCTGGTCGCCCGGCAGCTGGGAATACGGGTGATGGCTCTGTCGGTGATCACAGATCAGGCCCTGCCCGACCAGGTGGTGCCGATCTCGCATCAGGA
>CAYNUX010000172.1:0-7815 GCA_964400115.1 uncultured Cytophagia bacterium | reverse complement strand
AAATGAAACAGTACGGGTTTCGAGATTATCCAATCGCGCAAAACGAATGCGATTAAAAATTTCAGTGTTTGTCAGGAGCATGATCCCTGCATCTGGCCATGAGAATCCTTCCGACAAATCGATATGACGAACTGCGACAAAAGGAGGAAATTCTTCGTCGATGAGTATCGTCCGCAATCGCTCGGTTTGTGCTTTTGAATCACAAGCCACCACAACACGAGCACGGGTACCCCACTCATCGGGAAGGGCGGATAGAGTTGCGCGCAAAGTTTTCATGTTTCCTTGAAAGTGTTGGATTGCATGCATGGGAAAATCAATAACCGGAAAATGAGGTTTGAGAGGCGCAATTTCGATTAAAGTGGATTGAGATAACTGATTTGATATAGACTCAAAAGTTAAAAAGTGGTCAATAGAGCACAGATTTTGAGAGCGAGCACGGGTATTATATTGAGAAATCTTTTCATCGAGCTCGGATTGATAAGCCAAACCATTTTCTTCTAGCAACTTCAGATCCTGAACAAAAACAATGTTTGATTGCAGCAGATAATCGAATATGCATCCTTTTCTTTCGAGATTGGATGTGGATAGCTCATCAAGGGGTTCAAAGATACCGGCGGCGCTTAATGGAACGACATCGATGATCGAAAGCTTTTGTAAAGAACGCTGAGTATCCACATCAAAGGTTCTAATAGACTCGACTTGATCTCCAAAAAATTCTATGCGCACCGGACTGGGCTCGTCCAATAAATAAATATCAACGAGTCCTCCCCTCACGCTCATTTCTCCAGGTTGATCCACCCTGTCTTCTCGCACATATCCCATCTCAACAAGAGAAGCGATGATTTGTTCAAAATCATATTCCATATCTTCCTGGAAAGTCAAAATGTCATCTGTCATCGTTTCCGGGGTGGCGATTTTTTCCATCATCGCTTCAACAGTCGTCACGACCAGTTGAGAATGGGATGAAATCATCTTTTTTAGAGTATTCAAACGCCTGCCAATCAAAGCATGTGAGGGGCCGATCTCATTCCAAAATTGGCGTTCGAGAGCGGGAAACAGGAGAACCTTTTCCTCACCAATCAGTTCTCGTGTGTTTTCATAAAATGTCTGCGCATCCTCACTATTGGCAAACACTGCCAACATGGAACGCTCGAGAGAGGTAAACATCTGAGCGGCAATAAACGCACCAGCAGAGCCCACGATCCCGGCTAGACTATTCGATTGCTTTTTAGCGACCCGGTCGACGAGAGCCAGAAAAGGCCTACTCTCACCAAGATATTTCAACAACTTTTCCACAAATCAATCCTGTATAGCTCGATAAACAAATCCATCTGCTTTTTGTAACCGCTCTTTTGCTTCAATTACATCGCATTGTTTCAGGTGCATCACCAGGGCAACCTTGACATGTCCTCCCGCCTTTTCAAGCAGCTGCTCAGCCTGTTCATATTCAAGATCTGTCACCATCATAACCGTTCGCTTGGAACGTTCCTCGAGCTTTTTAGAGGTCATTTGCAGATCAACCATCATGTTTTCATAGACCTTACCCATGCGAATCATCGCGGTCGATGTCAGCATGTTTAGAACCAGCTTGGTCGCAGTGCCTGCTTTCATTCGCGTAGATCCCATAACAACCTCTGGCCCAACAACCGGACAAATAGCCACATCAACCTTGATATTCATTTCAGATCGCGGTGTACACGTGACGTAAAGAGTAGATGCCCCTATTGTGCGAGCATGCTCTATAGCACCGATCACATAGGGTGTTCGTCGACTGGCAGCAATTCCACAAACCACATCCTTTTCAGTGATTTTTCTGGCCATCAAATCGTCTCTTCCCTGTTGCTTGTTATCCTCTGCACCCTCCTGAGATTTTATCAATGCAATCTGACCCCCAGCGATCAGTCCTTGTACCCATTCGGGATCCGCTCCATAAGTCGGTGGAATTTCGGATGCGTCCAAAACCCCCAACCGACCAGAGGTACCGGCCCCCACGTAAAATAAACGCCCTCCCTGTTTAAAGGCGCGTTCTATGCGTTCGACACCCTGAACAATATATGGAATTTCTTTTTCCACAGCCAAAGGAACCGACTTGTCTTCATCATTGATGATTGTTAAAACTCCTTCAATCGACATTCGGTCGATATACATCGATCTTTCATTACGACTTTCAGTAACGAGATCCTTTATCTCATCAAAAATAGATCTACTCACACTGCTCTCCTTTCAAAAAATTCAAGCGTTGCGAAGGATATAGAGTTTTCTGTTTTGTACCTTGACAACCTCTGACGCGCAACCCGGATAGGCAGACATACACTCTTGCTCCTCGCGCTCCATCTCCCCCCCTTTGAGAGTTACCAGACATCCGCCTGACACTAACCAGGGATGGGCCCATAACCATAATTGTTTAAGTGACGCGACAGCTCTCGCAGTGACAAGATCGATCTCTGCTAGATTTATCGATTCAGCCCTCGCATTAATAATCGTCGTTTGTGTTAAGGAGAGCTGATCCACAACTTCTTGAAGAAAAAGTGCCTTTATTCGCTTTGACTCTATCAGACACAAATTCCAGTCAGGATGAAACACCTTTAAGGGAATGGCTGGAAAACCTCCCCCGCTTCCGATATCCGCAACATTACAAACAGATCCCAATTCACCCCTTAGATAGTAAAGAGATTCTTCTAAATGCCTAAAAACAATGTGATCAATATCGTGACGAGAGATTAAATTTGTGCGCTCACTCCATTTTTCCAATAATTCTATATACGCAGCAAATTGAATTATCTGTCTGTTCGATAAAGACCAAATGTCTGCAAATTTTTTTAAATCTAATTTGTTTTTTTTATACATAAACGTTTCACGTGGAACAAAAATTAAAAAGGTTTCACGTGAAACAACTTTTCAAATTGTTTCACGTGAAACCATTTTTCGTTGATTTATCGCTGCCATCACGAGTGCGAGGTCAGATTGAGAAATGCCGAGAATGCGGGACGCTTGCCCCAATGTTCTGGGCCTGATTCGCTGTAACTTTTCTTTTCCTTCGGTAGAAATTGAATGTATGGATTCATAATCAAGATTCTCGGGAAGGGTCAGATTTTCCATTTCATGGAGCTTTTTAACTTGTTGCTTTTGTCGTTCTAAAAACCCATGGTATTTTATTTCAATTTCTATTTGTTCGCGAACCTTTCTCCAAAAGGTTGTTCCAGAGTTAAACAAGGGTTGTTCCTGAAAAAGAGGGGCAAAATCAACAAGTTCGAGTTCGGGCCTTTTTAATAGCTGAGCCAGACTTTCAGTTTGTTCCAGGGGGCTTGATCTTTTTCTTGTGAGAATAGTATTGATATCTGTTGGTGATATTTTCAACCGAGGCAACTCTTTCAGGTATTGATCGATGGTTTGCTGCTTTTCATTGACACGGGCAAAAAAATCTATACCTACAAGCCCTAAATCGTAAGCATATTTTGTCAGACGGAGGTCGGCGTTGTCTTGTCTTAAAAGCAATCTATGTTCGGCTCGTGAAGTAAACATTCGATAGGGTTCATCCAGTTCTTTTGTTACCAGGTCGTCGAGCAATACGCCAATATACGCTTCGGAGCGATCGAGAATAAAGGGGTCTTTATCGCGTAATTTGAGGACGGCATTTATGCCTGCCATCAACCCCTGGGCAGCAGCTTCTTCATATCCCGAGGTGCCATTAATTTGTCCGGCCATATAGAGTCCGGAAACCGGTTTGGTTTCCATAGTAGGAAGCAATTGAGAGGGTGGAAAATAATCATATTCTATGGCATAGGCCCAGCGTGTGACTTGACACTGTTCTAAACCCGGAATGGTTCTCAGGGCTTTTAGCTGAACATCTTCTGGTAGGCTGGACGAAAATCCGTTAATATAATATTCTTTGGTATCGCGACCTTCGGGTTCGAGAAACAATTGATGGTTGGATTTTTCGGAAAATCTAATAATCTTGTCTTCGATGGAGGGACAATAACGGGGACCGACACCCTGAATCACTCCGGAATACAACGGTGAGCGATCAAGACCAGAATGCAAGACCTGATGAGTTTCAGGGGTGGTTTTGGTCAGATAACAGGGTAGTTGTTTTGCTGAAATCGAATCGTGACGGTGAGAAAAAGGTATGGGTGGATTATCACCAGCTTGCTCGATCATGGCTGAAAAATTGATACTTTTACCATCAATCCGAGGGGGGGTGCCGGTTTTAAGACGACCGACATTGAATCCGGATGCCAACAAGGTTTCAGAAAGTCCATGTGAAGACATATCCCCAGAACGTCCACCGGCAACCTGTTTTAATCCGACATGCATGAGTCCGTTTAAAAAAGTGCCGGCACATAAAATCACGGCGTGCGCTATAAGCCTGGTTCCAAAGTCGGTAATAACGCCTTTGATTTGTCGGTCAGAAATGACAAGATCGATAATATTGTTTTGTCTCAGATACAAATTTTCCTGGGATTCCAGGGCTATTTTCATATGGCGAGTATAGTCCATTCGATCATTTTGAGTTCTTGGAGACCAGACAGACGGGCCTTTGCTTTTGTTCAACATTCGGAATTGTATACCGCTAAAATCGGCTACAATGCCCATCATCCCGCCAAGAGCATCGATTTCTTTGACAAGATGACCTTTGGCCAAACCTCCGATTGCAGGATTACAGGACATTTGCGCCACATTAAAAAGATTCATTGTTGTTAAAAGGGTCTTGGCACCCATGCGGGCACAGGCCAAAGCAGCTTCACATCCGGCGTGTCCGGCACCAACAACGATTATATCAAAAGAGTCTTGTGCAGTCATAAAAAATTATCATTTTCCTATACAATATTGCGAAAATATATCATTGAGAATATCATCGCGGGTTATATGACCCGTCAATTCTCCAATCGTGTCAAGTGCCGCCCGAATATCAATAGCAATAAATTCTGCAGAGAGTTGATTGACCAAAGACTCTCTGGCGTGGGAGAGATGGTATAAAGTACGCTTGAGAATATCTCGATGTCGGGGCTTGGTTATGAAAATCATATGCTGCTTTGTATCATTTCGAATTTGATAAACAGAGATCATTAAATTCTTTAAATCATTCAAACCGTACAAACGAGTCGCAGACAGAGAAACCGACTGAAAGTCAAAGACCTTGGAACTCAACCGCGCAGGTTTATCCGCTTTATTTAAAACAATGAGAACAGGCTTTGATAATCCAGAGATTTTTTCTAAACTAAGGTGATCATTGGTATCGAGTTGTTGGCTCTGATCAAAAACAGCCAGGATCAAATCTGCTCTATCAATAGCCTCTTTTGTTTTGTTCAAACCTAAAAGCTCTAATTTATCCGTGGTGCGTCGGATACCAGCAGTATCGATCAAATTGAATAATTGACCCTGAATATCAACAGACTCCCTAATGCTGTCCCTGGTGGTGCCGGCAATGTCAGTAACAAGAGCACGATCTTCGTTTAATAACGCATTCAACAAACTCGATTTTCCCACATTCGGTTTGCCAATAATTGCTACATTGGCACCGGTATTGATTATTTTTCCGTGTTTGTATGACTCTAATAAAGAGCTAACCGGTGCAATAATTTTATCAATTTTTTGCAATAATTGTTCCCGGTTGACAAATTCAAGATCTTCTTCAGAAAAATCCAGTTCCAATTCTAAAAGAACCGCATATTTTCTCAAGTCATTGCCAACCTCAGACAAGGAAGAGGACAACCGCCCCTGATATTGGTCCATAGAAAGCTCGAGACTACTTTTTGATTTTGACTCGATCAGATCATGAATGGCTTCAGCTTGTAATAAATCGATTTTACCATTCATAAAAGCACGACGCGTAAATTCACCTGGCATCGCAAGCCGGACGCCCAGGTCTAAAAATCGATCGAGAATGGATTGCACGATCAAGGGGCCACCATGACAATAGATTTCCAGGCTATCTTCGCCGGTAAAAGAATGCGGATGGACAAATTTAACAATCATAACTTGATCTATGATTCGGTGATCGGAATCTGCTAAATCAGCAAGAACCTGCATGTTGGACTCTAGATCATGCCATGATTTCACGGGAGTAAGGCATTGTCGAGCGTAAGAAATGGTATCAGAACCACTGAGGCGAATAACGGCCAAGGCTCCTTTTCCGGGCGGGGTCGCTAAAGCGATTATGGTATCAAAAAGTTGCATATTCATAAGGTATAAAAAAAAGAGCCCCACATAAAGCGGGGCGTCAAATTGAGCCTTTATTTAGCGGATGCAACCTTGGTCTTTGGATGCACCAACCATTTCTGTTGGATTATAGATAATAGATTGAACAAAGCATAATAGAGATTCAACCCGCTTGGGAATTGATTGAACAAAAGAGTCATAAAAATGGGCATCAAATAAACGAAAGCTTTTTGTCTGGGGTCAGAGACTGTAAGTTTTTGTTGCAGAATCATTGTTGCTCCCATGACAATGGGAAGTACGTTTAGACTATCGCCGTATAACGGAAGAGAAAAAGGCAAAGTCGCAATCGTATCCGGAGTAGACAAGTCATTGATCCAAAAGGCAAAACCTTCGTTACGGAGTTCGTTCGTCGATCTAAAAACAATAAATAGCCCAAAAAGCAGTGGCATCTGCAGCAGAGTTGGAAGGCATCCGCCAACAGGATTAACACCGGTTTCTTTGTAGAGCTTCATCGTTTCTTTGTTCATTCGCTGAGGGTCACTTGCATACTTTTCTTTTATTTCGTTCATTCTGGGCTGTAGCTCTTGCATTTTCTTCATGGATTCGAAACTTTTATGCGTGAGCGGGTATACAATAATTTTAATAAGAAAAGCAAAAATGATCAAAACAAGACCGTAATTGGGGACAAATCGATGGATAAACTTAAAAGTCCACAATATCGCGATGCTAAAAGGCTGTATGATTTTCATGCCAAAATCCATCATCTTTTCGAGATTGGCATTATAGCTTTTCAGAATATCGTTATCCAAGGGACCAACATAAATTTTGAATTGATTTTTAAAAGTTCGTTCGCCTAAATATGGCATGACAAGAGTTACATCATATTTTTTCCACTCTCCGTCTTTTCCAGAGACAGGAATTTCAGTTCCTCGGATAAAAGCAGATATTCCCTTCCTGTCCTGAGGAATCATGGCCAGGCTAAAGTATTTTGTTCGAACAGCTAACCAGTCTATATCGCCTGTCTCTGTAGAGAGTTTCTCGTTGGTTTTGTATCCCTTTTCAATTTCTCCTCCAGCAGAAAGAACAGCTTTGGCATATGTCATATCATCTTTGAGTCGTTTTTCCGTCGAAGCAAGACCGTCCGGTGCATGGAGGAAAAATTGTCTCTGGGTGATCATACGATCCATATTATAAAGGGAAACGGTCAGATTAAAATCATAACGATCGCCAAAAAATGTGAACGTTTTTGAAACACGACTGGATTCATCCAAATTCGCGGTAAACGTAAGGGTTTGAGTATCAGTTCCTGTTAAGCGAATGCTCTTATAAGAGTCGGATTGAAAGGCCCAATCCTGTGTTGATATGGTGTCTCCTTCTGAGTCGATGAATCCGAGGCTCAACATCCCATCAGCGGATTCTGGTATGAGCTGAACCGGTTTTTCCTGGGGATCCATATAATTTTTAAGAGAGGCACTGATAAGGTCTGCACCTATATTGCTGAAAATGAGTACGTGCTTTTCAGTCTCTATAGTATAAAACTCTTCGGGAATATCCTGAACAGGTGAAGATGATTCTTTTGCTGGCTCAAGACTGAGTTTGGAGGGTTTGTCAGGACTAACAATATCCTCGGGCTCGACATTCTGTTGGGGTTGTTTC
>CAYNUX010000171.1:4215-7834 GCA_964400115.1 uncultured Cytophagia bacterium | reverse complement strand
AGTGGATGCATAAATCATGGTATCACGCTGGTCTGTTCCGGCCATTTGTCCTCTTGCCAGTCCCCGCGCCTTGATCCCTGAATTATTCAAATGATTGACAACGATCTGCTCGGCTGTCAGGTTGCTGGAACCGAAAATTGTACGGCCAAAAGAGTCTTTGACCTCTCCCACATTGCCGACATCGAGTCCTTCGCTGATTACTAAAAGACATCTGCGCCGCCGATTCAGCTCATCATTCACATTGTCGGCGAGTTCCTCTAAGCCGAGTCCGGACTCTGGCATATAAATCTGTAACGGCATTTCGCGTTTGGGATCTGCCAGACGGGCGGCTGCGGGCAGGAAACCGATTCGGCGCCCCATCACCTGCAATACAAGAACAGGATCGGATGCACTCGCGCCCCTGTTTTCTTGATTGGCGTTTTGTACCACATGAGACCAATAACGGGCAACACTTGCATAGCCCGGAGTATGATCGATTATTTTAAATTCACTGTCTCCCAGGTCATTGTTAATCGTTTTGGCTCCGCCCACAACGACCAGATCGATATTCCGTTCTTTGGCCAAATTATCGATTTTGAGGGCCGTACTCATGGAATCATTGCCTCCGATATAAAAAAAATAGCCTACCTGATGAGCCTGAAAAACATCAATGAGACGTTTGAAATCTTTTTCCTGATCGCTCTTTAATCGGTAACGGCAGGTACCAATGGCCCCGGAAGCAGGCGTGGACCGTAATAGTTTGATTTCTTCTTCAGGTTGCAATGAAAGGTTCAAGAGCTGTTCTTGCAATAACCCTTCGATTCCATAGAGACTTGCATAGAGTGTGGAGAATCTGTCTGGATACATTTGGCAGGTTTCAACAATACCCCGGAGAGTATTGTTGATCACCGGCGAAGATCCACCTGATTGAGCGATAATGACATTTTTATTTGCAGGCATGCCTGTACCTCCGACGAGTTCGATTTATGCAATAACCTGCATTTGCAGGAATGACCGGTTAGGTTACTTAAAAAGGATCCTCATTCAACCGGTATAGCATCTCTCCTGCTTTGGGTACATAGAGAACATCCTGATCCTCTTGATGCTCCCACTCTTGCATGTTGATAGAACCCGGGTCACGATATCCGAGATTGATCGCTTCACATGTTGCCCGGGGTATTTGAGTGGCCAGCACGACATTGATTCTCGGTTTTTCGACACCATTTTCCATGGTCCCCACCCCCTTGACATGGGTAGAATGGGCCATGACGCCTTTGGGAATATCTGCGAATTTAGACATCTGTTGCACAAAATAATCGCGCACGTGATAACCGATTCTCTCGATGATATTGCCGTGCGTTACGGAAACCTCTTTGATATGAGGGGCATAGATAATCAGCTCACCACCGTCGGCAACTACAGGTTCCAGTTTATACATACACTTTCCGCCGGTCCAGATATCATCATACATTTGCGGTGCCCGTGAAAGCACACGGTGAAAGGGTTTGTTTTTATATATGATATGAAGTTGATCAGAGAGATCGGAAGCCGCTGACCAGGCTTCTTCCGGTGTGCCGATATAGAGGCCTGCAGCATCATTGCCTTTGACCACCAGGCTCATGCACATTCGTTCCATTGGCAAAAGTTGTGCTGCTCTGTCTACTACTTTTCTGACTGGCGTGTATTTTGTTCCAATAATTTTTGGATTGGTGATCAAAGCGCCGAGCCAATGAAACATGTCGATAATTTCTTGGCCGGATATACCCGGAAAAAGATATTTGTTGCCCCCGGAAAATCCCACCACCTCATGCGGAAAAGTGGGTCCCATAATAATGAGAATATCATAATCGAATACCATTTTGTTTATCGTAACATCAACGGTTTCTCGCATCAAGCCGCCCGAAATATCGGCGACCTCATCCTCGGTAATGGCTCCGATTTCGACGAGATGGGCAGGATCGTTCCAGTGATGATTAAAAAATCTGGCTTTGGGATAAACTGATTTTCGTTCCTCTCCTGTGATACCCACCCTTTGATTGATCATCCCTTCCGAGAGAGGCGGATGGGTGCCCAAAGCGACAATAAAATCGAGCAATTTTACGCGATCAGCCAAAAGCTTGTAAACAGTGCGAAACATGAGATCGATAGGGGCTGTTCTCGAGTGGTCTGGAATGATAAACAACACTTTTTTCCCATCCAGCTGTTTTTGTTCCAGCGCTTCTGCACAAATCGAAAAAACTTCGCTTTTCTTCAAAGGATTCGTTGTAGAGCCTTTGCCAATAACCATAATACACCTTGAGTTATTATAAAAATAAGATAACACAAATTCGATTTTTCTGAAACAAGCCAGTCCCAGTACTTGAAAGAAACTGGGTTCCTGATGCACAAAGATTTACTCTGCATCTTGTTCGCTACATCTCGGGACTCGCGTTTTGATAAAATTTTATACTTTGAAAATCCGAAAAAGATTCGCAACCGTTTTACAGATTGGCCAGCCAGCCACCATCGACATAGATCGATTGTCCGGTCACATAATTCGAAGCAGATGAAGCCAGATAGATAGCCGTCCCCACCAGCTCATCAACCTTACCCCATCGACGCATCGGGGTGCTATCGATCACAAACTGGCTAAAAGTAGGGTCTTGCCACAAGGGTGCCGTCATTTCCGTCTCGAAATAGCCTGGTCCGATGGCATTGACATTGATACCATATTCTGCCCACTCGACGGCCAGAGCTTTGGTCAACTGTTTTATGCCTCCTTTGCTGGCGGTATAGGCTGGAATAGAGGGCCGTGTCTGCTCACTGAGCAACGACGAGATGTTGATAATTTTTCCACCATGCTCCTCTTCCTTACAGGCCTGACAAAATTGCTGCGCAAAGACAAATGGTGCCGTAAGGTTCACATCGAGTACGAACTGCCAGGTTTTAGCATCAAAAGTTTCTGCTTTGTTGCGCAGATTCACCCCGGCCACATTGGTAAGGATCTCTATCTTCCCTACCTGCTCGCGTATTTTTTTAAAAATCTCTGGGATCTGCCCCGTACGAGCGACATCGTGTTCAAATACAAACGCGTTGCGCCCCATTTCTGTGATTTCCTCAGCGACTTTTCTGAGTGCCTCACCATTTCTGGATAGCAATATCACATCTGCCCCTGCACTGGCAAAGCCAAGGGCAATCGCTTTGCCGAGTCCTCTGCTAGAACCCGTAACAAGCGCGGTCTTTTCATCCAGTCGAAACAAACGGTCGGTATTCACAAACATTCCTTTTGATTAAATGCAAAAGGGGGGCTGGTGCCCCCCGGGATTATATTTCAAGCCATTCAGTATGGAAAAATTCGCCGCGAGGTTTATCGACGCGTTCATAGGTATGAGCACCGAAATAGTCGCGCTGTGCTTGCAAGAGATTAGCAGGCAGGCGTTCGCTGCGATAGCCATCATAATAGGCAAGGGCACTGCTAAAAGCAGGAACAGGAACCCCCCATTCCACGGCCCGGGCAACCACCTGACGCCAGGCGTTTTGAGCTTTATCAATGGCCTCTTTGAAATAAGGTGCCAGTAATAAATTGCTCAAATCAGGTTGTTTGTCATAAGCGTCTTTGATCTTGCCCAGGAATTGCGCGCGTATGATACAGCCATTACGC
>CAYNUX010000171.1:0-4205 GCA_964400115.1 uncultured Cytophagia bacterium | reverse complement strand
AAATATTCGCGAATTGTACTGGTTTCGAATGGGATCAGGGCAATATCACCAAAATTCAAATCCCAGTTATATTCCTGTGCTGCTGCACCCATGATCTGATATCCTTGTGCATAGGAGCAAATTTTTGAAGCATACAATGCTTGTCGGATCATTTCTATAAACTCGTTTTTGTCCCCTTTAAACTCTATAGCGGGACCGTTCAACTCTTTACTGGCAGCAATGCGTTCTTCTTTCAAAGCGCTCATGAAACGGGCAAACACGGCTTCGGCTACGGTTTGTGCGGGCACGCCCTGATCCAATGCTGCCTGGGAGGTCCATTTTCCCGTGCCTTTTTGTCCGGCAGTGTCCAGAATCACATCCACCATAGGCTTGCCGGTCTCTTTATCGGTCTTGCTGAGAATATCTCTGGTAATTTCGATAAGATAACTGTCGAGCTCTCCCTTATTCCATTCGGCAAAGACATCGCTCATCTCCTGGGGACTCTGACCCAGCGCATTGCGCATCAAAGCATAGGACTCACAGATCATTTGCATGTCACCGTATTCAATACCATTATGCACCATTTTGACAAAGTGTCCGGCACCGTCTGCCCCTACCCATTCACAGCACGGTGAGCCATCCGGGACCTTTGCCGCAATACCTTGAAAAATGGGTTTGACATGTTCCCACGCATCCACAGAACCACCAGGCATAATTGACGGGCCCTTTAATGCGCCTTCTTCACCTCCGGATACCCCGGTACCGATAAACAAAAAGCCTTTTTCTTCCAGATATTGGGTTCGTCGAACAGAATCGGGGAAATGGCTATTTCCACCATCGATAATGATATCGCCCTTTTCCAGATGTGGCAAAACCATTTCGATAAAATCGTCGACAGGCTTGCCGGCTTTGACCATCAGCATGACTTTGCGCGGTCGTTTAAGGCTGGCAGTCAATTCTTCGATACTATGGCAACCCTTGATATTCTTTCCCTGTGCCCGGTTTTCGATAAATCGATCGACTTTGGAGACCGTTCGATTAAAAACCGAAACAGAAAACCCGTGGTTAGCCATATTGAGGACGAGATTTTCGCCCATAACAGCCAAGCCGATTAAACCAATGTCGTAATCACCCATGATAACTCTCCTTTTACGTATCACAATTCATCATTTCAATTTACAAATGAGACAGTTGAACAATTTATATGGTCATACAAGTATAACCGCCATCGACCCGAATGAGGGCGCCAGTGACAAACGAAGAGGCTTTGTAAGAAGCCAGCCAGATCACAGCACCACCGAGTTCTATTGCATCACCAAATCGATCCATCGGTGTATGGCGCATAATGTCGGCGACTCTTTCTTCAGTCAGGATTTTGCGATTTTGCTCGGCCGGAAAAAAGCCCGGGGCAATCGCATTGACACGCAATCCCTGGGTAGCCCATTCGCGAGCCAGAAACCGGGTCATATTATTCACACCGGCTTTTGATATGCTATAAGTAAACACTTTGGATAATGGTAATTCCGAGGAAGCCGATGATATGTTAATAATGCTTCCTTTGATAGCTTTTTCGATCATATTTTTTCCGAAAACCTGACAAGCGAAAAACATGGATTTCAGGTTTACATCCAGGATCTTTTGCCACTCTTGCTCAGAGATATCAAAAAAGGGCGTGCTGGAATTGATGCCAGGAGCATTAATCAAAATGGATGTATGTCCCAATTCATTGGCAATTTTTTCATAAGCTTCTTCAAGATCATTTTTAGAGGTAGCATCGACTTGAATGGCCATGGTTTTCGCACCTGATTCAGCCACTTGGTCAGCGACTTTTTGGGCATTTTCCAGATTTAAATCGAGGATCGCCACTTTGGCGCCGGCTTTTCCCAGGGCATCGGCCATAGAACCAGCCAGTACGCCCCCGCCGCCAATCACGGCAGCGACTTGATCGTCCAGTTGAAACATTTCTTGTATAAAACTCAAAAGAAACCTCCTATGATTATTTGATCTAAAAATAACAAAATTAAGGAACAGTAGAAATATGGACTGTACCTTTTGGATTGGCTCCGCAGGTTTCCCGCACGACAAGCCGGGTGGGCAAAAAGATTTGCCGGGTCGAAATCGATTCGTTGCGATGTTGCATACGGCGCCACAACAGATCCATGGCTTTGAATCCGATCTCATGTGCGGGTTGAGCAACTGTCGTTAATGCGGTTTCCAAATAGGCCGAGACTCTCGAGTCGTCGGTGCCAATGACAGCAATATCGAGAGGTACCTGTATGCCTGCTTCATTCAGAGCCCGGATGAATCCAATTGCCACAGAATCGTTATAACAAAAAACGCCATCCGGATTTTCACCAAAGGATTTGAGCATGGCCTGGCCGGCCAGATAACCATGTTCGATACGCCATCCGCCCTTAAAGATCCATTCATCCCTTGAAATGATATCATGCTTTAAGAGAGCACGTCGATATCCCCGTAATCGTCTGTCACTGGCAAGGGCACTTTCGGGGCCTCTTATATAGGCAATGCGTTGCTTGCCCGAACGGATAAAATGCTCGGTGGCAGCAAAAGCTCCTGTCTCGTCATCTGCGCGTACAAGATCTGCATCTACACCCGGTACTTCAGCCAGTAAGACGAAAGGATAGTTTTCGGTTGCCAAATCATGGATATGTCCCAGATCAGAGCCTTTTTGCAGGGGAAAGATGATCAAGCCATCGACACGCCGGCGTTTTAAAAGATTGATATTCGCAATTTCCCGTTCATGCTCTTTGTGGGTATTTCCCATGATAACACTATAACCGCGCTGTGCACAAGCCTCTTCGACTCCCAGTGCAATCTGACTGTAGAGCGGATTAGAGATATCTTTGACCAAAAGACCTATCATGCCGGTTTGTTTGCGCGCTAGAGCCCGGGCAACTTCATTGGGTTTGTAATTATGTTCAGCGATGATTGCCAGAACCCTGGCTTTTGTCTTTTCACCGACAGCCGGACTCTGATTCAGCACTCCGGAAACAGTAGCACGAGATACACCTGCCAAACGAGCAATGTCAGAAATCGTCATGGACATAAGTTGAACCGCTTTAAGTTGCAAAAAAACAGCACCCGCAAATCATCATGCGGGTGCTGAAGGATTAATGAAAACCAAACATTTGTGGGATGAGTAGAGAAATCGCAGGTACGAACGTTGTGATCAATAAAACAACAATCATTGCGATGAAAAAGGGTATCAAATGCCGAATCACGTTGGTAATCGTGGTATTGGCGATACCACACCCTACAAACAGACAGGAACCTACCGGAGGGGTGCAAATTCCGATACAGAGATTCATGATCATGACAATGCCAAAATGAATAGGGTGCATCCCAAGATCGGTAACAATCGGCAAAAAGATGGGTGTAAATATGAGCACAGCAGGAGTCATATCCATGAACGTACCGACAAAGAGCAAGAGTACATTGATGATCAGCAGAATGATGATTTTGTTATCCGTCAATCCCAATAATGCCGCACTGATATCCTGCGGAATATTTTCATAATTCAATACCCAGGACATCGCTGTCGAGGTCCCGATCAACAGCATCACCACAGCCGTGGTGATACCGCACTGCAATAAAATATCTGGGATCCCTTTGATGGGCACTTCACGATAGATGACCACCGAAAGCAGCAAGGCATAGACCACAGCGATCGCGGATGCTTCTGTCGCTGTAAAATAACCCGCCAGGATCCCCCCCAATACGAGAATAACAAGAAAGAGAGGCGGCAATGCGGCAAAGAATTTCACAATCCCTTCTTTGAGACCAAATTTCACTCCACGACCATAATTGCGTCGTATGGAAATAACACCGCTGACGATCATTAACCCAAGTCCCATCAGAAATCCAGGAAAAAAACCAGCCAAAAAGATGGCAGCAATGGAAACGGCACCCCCGGTCGCCAAAGAGTAAACGATCATCACATTGCTGGGCGGGATCAAAAGGCCGGTCGTGGCTGCGGTGATGCTCACGGATGCATTAAAATCGCGCGCATATCCTTCTTTATTCATCAAAGGAATCATAAAACCACCCACACTGGAGACAGCGGCAACGGCAGATCCAGAGATCGCACCGAACAACATACACGTGATAATATTGACATAAGAGAGACCGCCGGGAAATCGACCCACCAATACATTGGCAAAATCGATGAGACGACGGGCAATGCCTCCCCGGCCCATAAGGAGACC
>CAYNUX010000170.1:207-7876 GCA_964400115.1 uncultured Cytophagia bacterium | reverse complement strand
CTTGAGGACCATAATCCTGGATTTCATTGATGGCAAGATATTCATCCAAATAGGCTAAGAGTTGATCTCTATTTACCATTTTCAAGATCCCGCCAGTTTGATGGGCTTGCCGGTTTTTGAAGATTCATAAATAGCGAGAATGAGTTCAAGCGCTCTGCGCGCCTGTACTCCGTCGACACGGGGATCTCTTTTTGTTTGAATGGCTTCAACGATATCGGTGAATTCCCGAACAAACGGAGTAACATCGATGGCCATAGGAGAGGAAGCTCCTCCTGCAGATTTATACTGATCGGTTATTGGTTCTTTTCCCATGATATGATAGAGTGCCAGATTTTCTCCTTCTACCGCCACGGTTCCTTTTGTACCGTGAATATCCAGCCTGGCGGGTAACCCCGGAAAAGTGGCAGTGGATGCCTCAATGATACCGTAAGCACCGTTGGTGAATTCCAACATGGCCATACCGTGATCTTCAACATTGATGTCATGTACTGCGGTTCTGGTTTTTGCAGAAACCCATTTTACAGGGCCCATCACCGAGAGCAGCAAATCAATAAAATGGATTCCCTGATTGATAAAGGGCCCGCCGCCATCCAATTCCGGTGTTCCCCGCCAGGCTCCGCTTTGGTAATATTCCGGAGAACGATACCATTTAATGTAGGCATCTCCCTGGATGAGATCACCCAGCTCTCCGTCGGCGATGGCTTTATAAACCGAAAGCATCGGATCTGAGAATCTATATTGACTGATGACTCCCAGGGTAACCCCGTTTTTTTGACAGGCATCGATGAGAGCATCTGCTTTTTCCAGGTTCACGTCAATGGGTTTCTCTACAATGACGTGTTTTCCTGCGTTTGCGGCTTGAATACCGAGATCAGCATGCAGACCTGAAGGCACCACAATATCGACCACATCGATATCGGGATCCTGGAGAACACCTTCCATTGAGACGCGAAAATCAAGATCGAATTCTTTGGCAAATTCTTCACCCGCCTTTTTATCGCGTCTATGTACAGCTAAAAGGTCAGCATATTGGGTTTGTTGTAAGGCGCGTACATGGTGTGCCGCTACAGCTCCTGCACCGACAAGTGCAAATCGAAGAGATTTTGATTCCATAAAAAAGATCCTTGGTTAAAATTGATTTCTGTGCATAATGTCATTTAATTTACGTTTAGGGACATGCAAAACACCCTCGTCGTCTTTATAATATTTAACCGAGTTGCTAACGGGTTCTATAACCGGTTGCTCATCAGGATAACCCAGAGCAAGAACACAGTCGATTTCGTAAATCGATGGAATTTTCAACAAAGAGCGTACATTCTTTCTATTTACGGAAGCGATCCAGCATGCACCGATGTTATGATAAAGTGCAGTGAGAATCATGTTTTCCATTGCCGCGCCGACGTCCTGTTCTCCGCCATTAAAGGCAATATCTCTGTTGATGAGAACAACGACATAGGCAACCGGTTCTGATCCTTTAGGGGGTCTGCCACTGTCATTTGGCAAATAACCCGCCCATTTTGTAAATGGAAAAATTTGTTCGACGACGGCCGGCTCGTCGACAAGGACAAATTCCAGGGGCTGAAGATTGGATGCTGATGGGGCAAGCCGAGCAGAATCGATGATTTCGAACAGGATTTCCGCTTCGATCCGCTCCGGCTGGAAGCGACGAATAGTCCTGCGTTTTTGAATTAATTCTCTTATTGACAAGATTAACCTCGCCGAAAGGGTGAATGTTTTATTTATTGAATGTAATAGCTTTTCCGTAAATTTCAAGTTTTTTTGTAACTTGCCCATATATCTGTTCGTAAACAGGAGAAAAAAGGGAGGGAAACATGGCAAACAAAAAAAGTCGCGATACATTGAGCGGATTGACGATCGGCACATTCTTTATCGTTGCGGGTATTTTGATTTTTGCTGACAAGCAGGGCGTTTTGGCTGCCGGTTGGTTCTGGTGGTTGATGTTTGCAGCGGGGTTGGTGCTTTTGCTCGAAGGCGTTATTCGTACCTGGGTAAAAGAGTATCAGCGAACCTCAACGAGCCGCATGATTTGGGGAGCTGTGCTCGTTGCACTGAGCTCGAGTCAGATCTATGACCTGGAAAACTGGTGGCCTTTGATATTTATTCTTGTAGGGGCTCTTATGATCATCAATGCATTACGTCGTCCCAAACCTTCATCAAAAGAATCATCGAGCCAACCTTTGGTAAAAGAATGACCACCACTCAACTTTTTTACCCCTTTTCGTGTGCACATTTGCTCGGAACATAACATTCCGTCTGGCGTTATGTTCCGAATGATAAAAACCGTTTGAACTTTTGCTATTTTCTTGTATATTAAGACATTTTTATAGGAGATAGCAATGAGACTCTGTGATCTGCTATCAAAGGACGTTATCCGAATTCCGCTCAAGGGCGATGAGAAATATGCCATCATCAGAGAGATGGTGGATATTTTATGCCGGGCAAAGAATGTCAAAGATTGTGATGGCGTTTTAGATGCTGTGCTGGAACGGGAAAAAGTCATGAGTACTGGCATGGGTGACGGCGTCGCCATCCCCCATGCAAAGACCGATGCTGTCGATGATTTGGTAGCGGCATTTGGTGTAACGGAAAAACCAGTCGATTTTGATTCTATTGATAATCAACCTGTTCGAATGGTTTTTTTGCTGGTTGCCCCTGCTGGCCAGACCGGTCCGCATTTGAAAGCTTTATCCCGCATATCACGACTTATGCATCGGGAAGATTTTCGAGAACGACTGGCCCTGGCAAGAGATGGGCAACAAGTCATCGAGACAATCGAGCAGGTTGAGAATAAATATTTTCCCATCTGACATTTCTCCTGCATTGAATACTTTATGATTGGGTCTCGCTTGGAGACCCTTTATTTTGTCATGTGATTAACAAGGTGTATCATGAAGCCTCAGTCTTTAACAGGATTTCGGGATGTTCTACCCGAAGAGCAGCCTTATTGGCGAACCATTGAGAAAAAAATTTCCGAAATTACTCAGCTATATGGATATCAACGAATCGATCCTCCTATTTTGGAAGAAACCACACTGTTTTTGCGTGGCGTGGGTACGACGACAGATATCGTGGAAAAGGAAATGTATACTTTTACCGACAAGGGGGACAAATCGGTCACCTTGCGGCCTGAATTTACTGCAGGCGTAATGCGACTGTATATCGAGAATGGCATGCACACCAGACCCAAGCCGGTAAAACTTTATTGTGTGGGATCTATTTTTCGTTATGAACGTCCTCAAGCTGGACGGTTTCGTCAACATAATCAATTCAACGTTGAAGCTCTCGGGGAACAAGATCCTGCTATCGATGTCGAAATCATGTCCATAGCATGGCAGCTCTATGCAGAACTCGGGTTTACGGGTCTGCAATTTCAGCTAAACAGTACGGGATGTCCTGAATGCCGTCCGGCATATATGAAAGTACTAGGTACTTATTATCAGGGACACTATGATGTCATTTGTACTGATTGCAAAAGACGATTGGAACAGAATCCCTTACGCTTACTTGATTGCAAAAATGAATCCTGTCAACCCGTGATTGCAGGTGCCCCGGTGATCACCAATCACTTGTGTACGGACTGTAAAGAGCATTTTATTGCCCTGCGGAAATATTTAGAATTGCTCCAACGGCCCTATGTAATCAACCATAAATTGGTACGAGGGCTGGATTATTATACAAAGACTGTTTTTGAGGTATGGGCTCACGGTATTGGTTCCCAAAATGCCATGTGCGGAGGAGGTCGATATGATGGTCTCGTGAAACAGCTCGGCGGGCCTCCTACTCCTGGTATTGGGTTTGGCTCTGGCATCGAACGAATCATCATGAGTATGAAAGAACAGGGCCTTGAACCCGATCCTGTGCCAGACATACAGGTTTTTGTGGTGCATTCAGGAGAAATTGCTCAAGAACCGGCTGTGCAATTGACATTTGCTCTGCGTGCAGAAAAGGTACGGACATTGTTGTCCTTTGGTCAACGGAGTTTTAAATCTCAAATGCGGGAAGCGAATCGCAGTGGTGCCGGATACGTCGTTATCCTTGGCGAAGATGAGGTGAGTCAGAATATGGCCTCGATCAAAGATTTTTCTACCGGTGATCAGAAAGCCGTGCCCCTTGGCGATGTGATTGCTGTTCTTAAAGAGCAAATATGGAAATGAGCCGATTACCTTGCTTATCAAAAGCGATGACAAAACGTTTGCGTTCACTTGCGATGAGAAAATACCGTGAACGTGAAGGCCTTTTTCTGGTAGAAGGAACTCGAGTTTGTCAGGAAGCCATAGAGTCCGGTTGGCCATTACAGATGGCTGTATTGAGTCAGGAATTCTTGCACTGTTCAGACTCTTTATGGATAGAACAGCTCCTGGATCGAGGTATCGAGATATTTCAAACCACCGAACATCATTTTGCTCACATTTCCAACACCGTACAGCCGCAAGGTGTGCTGTTGGTGGCAAAAATGCCTCCCCGGAACAGCGCTTTTTCAATTGCGGATAATCTCATTCTTGCTTTGGATGGAATCAAAGACCCTGGTAATATGGGGTCTATTTTGCGTACCAGCGACTGGTTTGGCATCAAACAGATATTGGTGAGTAAAAACAGTGTCGATTGCACGAGTCCAAAGGTCGTTCGAAGTAGTATGGGGGGTCTTTTTCGGATAAAAGTGTATCCAGAGCGAGATTTGATCAACGATGTAGAGCTTTTTCGCTCCCAAAGAGTTCCGATTATCGCCTCACATCCCCGACAAGGTAAAATCCTCAGACAATTCAAAGCAAAATACCCCCTGCTCTTGATTATCGGCAGTGAAGCGCAAGGAATCGATTCCGAGTTGGAACCCTTTGTAACGGACTGGCTTACAATCAAGGGCAGAGGGCATGTGGAGTCACTAAATGCTGCTATCGCTTTCTCTATAATTATTTACGAGCTGACAAATGAATGACTGGTTCTCAAACAAATTCGATGAACATGTGATACCACCCATACATATCGTCTTGCTGCTTTTTGTGACGTTTTTCTTTATTTTACTCTTTGGTACTCTGTTCTTTTTGTTTGTAGGAAGTCCCTGGGCAATGCTTAGCGAAGTTTTTATCATTATCCCTGCCATTGCGTATGTATACTTTAGGAAATTACCCTGGATCAAAGTTTTTCGTTTTCATTCAATTTCCTGGAAAAATTTGTGGCTCGTGTTTGTTATTTCTGTTGCCACCATCGTGGTGACGGATGAACTGGACCGTCTGATTTCGCAGATCTTTCCCATGCCGGATTTGTTGATAAAAGCCATGCAAGATTTGGTGCAATTCAACAGTTTTGCTGATGGTATTGTGTTGTTTATTTCTGCAGTGCTCATGGCTGCCATTGCCGAGGAAATGCTTTTTCGTGGTATGCTCCAAAATTCATTAGAGTATTTTATTGACCCTGCCATGGCTATTGTCATATCCGCTATTATATTTGCGTTAGTCCATTTTAATCCCTGGAGTGCAATCCAGTTTACAATGATGGGAATCGTACTCGGTTATATGACCTGGGTCACAAACAGTATTTGGCCGGCGGTAATATTGCATGGCACCAATAATTTTCTTTCATTAGTGATGGTAAATGTTCCAGAGCAGACAATAGCTTGGTATTCATCAGGGCATCATGTTAATATACAATGGATAGGTTTGGCTTTGGTCATAGGCGGATTTGCGTTTTATCGATTTTATCAACAGAATAATCCTGTTCAGGCTGAGAACCCCGAACAGGATGAATAGAGTATAAAGGAGGATCGATTTGAATAATCATATTCCGAGTGTTCGCATAGGCATGATTCAATCAGCGGATAGGATTACATTCAAATGTCAAGGACCATTTCGTGCCATCGATTTACAAGGTAATGAATTGTTTAAGGGACAAGAAAGCAAAGAATATGTTGCTGAAATCCAGGACTCCAGACCAAGCGAAATTGCCTACAGGGTGCGTTTGGCCATTGCAGATGATTTAGAGGTTGCTGAAGATTTGCAGCGAGAATTCAAAGAAAACCGGGAACCAACTGATTTATGGTATCCTGGGCTCAGTCTGGATCTTCCTACAGGCAAACTCGACAATCATGAGTACTGGATTGTAACAGAACCTTTCGAATCCTTAAACGAAGCTCAGGACTTTGCCCGGCAATATGAACCTGTGGGGCAGGCAGTCGTAGTGAAAGAGATTGTTGCACGATCCAGTGGAAGAATTAAAATTGACGGCCATTCCGTTGAACAGGGGTTGTTGATAGAACCTGTTAATCCGGATCATGTCATCTACCTGGCCGATGTGATGGTGGGTATAGAGTTCCATTGGCAACATACCCGAACGCAAACAATTCCGGGTTGTCTTGAAATCAATTTCAACAATCAAGGGAAATTGGTGGGGATCAATGAGCTCGATGTCGAAACCTATTTGATTAGCGTCAATTCTTCTGAAATGACCTCGGAGAATCCTTTAGAACTGCTCAAAGCACAAAGCATTGCTGCCCGGAGTACGATTCTGGCCACAATGGGTAAACATCATTATGATGAACTTTATCATCTGTGTTCCGATGACCATTGCCAGTGTTACCATGGCATAGAGCATATTTCCGATGCTTCCCGGCAGGCTGCTCAGGAGACTGTAGGTGAAAATCTGCTCTATGAAGAGCGGGTGTGTGATGCCCGATATGCAAAGATTTGTGGTGGGGTGATGGAAGCCTATAATGCTGTGTGGGACGATCGCCATATCCCCTATCTTGTTCCTGGCGTGGATGGCAAAGCAGAGATCGATTATCCTCTTGATACTGAAGAAAAAGTCACTGATTATATAAAAAGTAAACCCGATGTATATTGCAATACAATAAAATACGCAATTACCTCAAAATTACCGTATAATACCACAGAACTATTTCGCTGGACCGTCCACTATAGCCGTAAAGAACTGCAGGACATTATTCATGAAAAATTGGGCGACGAAATGGGCGAGTTGATCGATCTGCTACCCGGTGAACGTGGGCCATCCGGCCGACTTTTCTTTATGGATGTTGTGGGTGTTCACAGAACGGTTCGAGTCGGCAAAGAGCTGCAAATTCGCAGAATTTTGTCAAAAAGTCATTTATACAGTGCTTGTTTCTATATCACCCGAGATCTCGATGATTCGGGAAGTATCAAGACGTTTCATTTTCATGGTGCGGGTTGGGGGCATGGAGTGGGACTCTGTCAGGTGGGAGCGACGGTTATGGCTCAGCTTGGTTTTGATTACAAAGAAATATTAAAGCATTATTATAAGAACAGTTCTTTGGTCAAGCTTTACTGAACTTTGGATTCATCTCTTGTCTATCGTCTTGTACGCACAATGTCCTTATTGTGGTATATATATAGAAACCCAAGTACACCTTCACGAACCAGAAAGACGAGAGCCGAAATTGATGAACATCGTGATTTTTAACGATGAATTACGATCCGGAATGCAGATGTACTTGACATTGAGCAACAAGCATAAAGTTGAGGTTGCTACCGACGAAGATGATTTGCTAGACATTCTAAAACGCCGCAAAATTGATATGACTTTTGTAGATTTGCAAATGACAGGTAAGGATGGAAAGTTGGTTGTCAAATTATCAAAACTTTATCCCTTTTTGCGTGTCATTGGAATCTATGATCACGAT
>CAYNUX010000170.1:0-197 GCA_964400115.1 uncultured Cytophagia bacterium | reverse complement strand
TCAAAAAGAACAGATGCAAAGAGCCTCTGAATTGGGCATACGTGATTTTATTGTCCGCCCAATCAAACATCGCGATTTACTAAAGCTTGTTGAGCCTTCAAATAATTGAGGACTCGATAAACCCTCCTTTTGTGTTTCGTCACAAAACCAGGAGCAACGCTCTGCTCCCGGTTTTGTCCGCTGGAAAACCTTGCTCC
>CAYNUX010000169.1:0-7886 GCA_964400115.1 uncultured Cytophagia bacterium | reverse complement strand
CCGGAATAACCTGTCCCTGAAGGAGCATAATTCAGGTCAGGTGTCAGCAATACCTTGTCAAAAAGTGTTCCGACAGGTAATGAAAAGTAGAGCTTGTGCAAACCCCTATTCAAGGCAAATGTTCTATCAGGATCACTTGCAGAGCCCACACGAATCCACGCCCACTGCTGGTAATTGGTTATCTGTACACCGAGAGGAGTTTGTTCGTTCACCCGGACATCCATGGTGCGACTCGTGCCTGCAACCTGGGCTGCCCGTATCCATAAAGCAAAAGATCCAGCGGACGGCACATTCATCTCGAGTAAAAGCCCCCCGGCAGTATTCCAAATCGGGGGTGCCATAACAAGACCGAATCCGGAGCTCAGTTCATCATAAGACCAAACCGCACTCTGAAGGGGTTGACCGGTCTCGGCCTCAACCCAAATGTTATCTCCGAGTGAAACAGGGGTTACGAGTTGGGCCTCCCCCTGAATGACTTTGAATTCGACACGTGTATTGCTGACGGGACGATTTTCTGCATCGGTTAGCTGAACCACAAGAGGCTCATTTAACCTTGTGCCCACAGTGCCCTGTTGCTGGTCACCTTGATAAATCACCAAATGATCGGGATCGCCCGAAGATCCTCCAGACATACCCGGTCTGATATAAAGGGTTTGATCAGCAGGGACATTTCGTTTGATGAGAAATGTGCCATCAGTAAAGCGGGCAATCATATCGACTGTAGCAAGATCACCCAACCCGAAATGGGCCTTCATAGACCATTGAGATTGATGACCGCTCGAGGAGGCGATTTGTCGGTATCCTACCAGTTCATCGCGGTTTCCCAGTTCGCCCGCACGATAAATCCAGAGATCTGTTCCAAAAGCGCTTGCACAATTTTCTGGACCCGTGGCATGAATTTTTAAATAATGATGATTGCCTTCCAGGTTATTTCGTAACAGAACATTATAAACATTATATTTATAATCGGTATCTGTTCCGGCGTCGCTACGTACAAAATAAAAATCCTGATCTCCGTCCCCGTCATAATCCCACACCGTAGCACCTCGAGGATCCCCGCCAAACACTTTTATGCCCGAATCCTCTACCAGGGTAAAATTCCAGGACCCGTCATTCCGATATAACTGATAGTAATCGAGTTCATTCGAGAGCACAAGATCGAGATCTCCATCGAGGTCTATATCACTTGCAAGGGTTGAATAACCATCCGTGTAAAGATCCACAGACAGGGAAATGTCAGTAAAGGTACTCTGGTCATTGCGGTAAACCTGTAATCTGGGAGAAGGATCATTATTTGAAGCGCTCTTTGTCACGAAAAGATCCAGGTCAGCATCGTTATCCAGATCGGCCCATACTGCACCATTGCTGTTATGCTGAAGATCCAGGCCATATTCCGGGGCGCGATTGGTAAAATAACCACTGCCGTCATTCAAACAGAACGTTGGGTCCTTCTCGTTTGGTGATAAAAATATCCATATCCCCATCCGAGTCAAAATCCACAGCGCTTCCCGAGAGACTCGGAACCAAAGGCTCATCACGGTCATCAGCACCACGATCTTGTTTTTGAAATTTTCCCAAGCCATTATTGATATACAGTTCGTTTTTGCTTCTGGAATTGATCGCATAAAGATCCATATCATTATCCAGATCGCAATCAAAGGCTAAGACACTTGTGGTGATTATGGAGCCATGATTAACAATGCCCGCCTGATCTGTGATATCACGGAACGTGCCATCCCCAAGGTTTTCATAAAGCCGGTTTTGGCCCGGAGAATGGCCATTGAACAAATCCAAATCGCCGTCATTATCGATATCGACAAATACAGATCCCCGGCTTTTTCCCGGATCGGCGACACCGGCCTGGTCCAAATAAACAAACGGGGAATTGGGCGAGTTTTGAAATATAAAGTCCTGTCGCAAGGCATCGTTCGGGGCGTCGTTCGGGACCACTCGGGTCACATAGAGCTCTTCTGTGCCATTGTTATCCACATCTCCCACCGCCGCCCCCTGATACGATCCATAGGGGTCCAGCCCCGCAGCTTGCTCCCACCAGGTCACATCGCTAAACCAGCGAGATCCGGACAGAATTTCCCTGAACGTTTCATAATAGGTTCGGGCCATCCAAAGATGGCCTTTGTCATTCGGATGCAAATGATCATAGAATAGTTTACGGGAATCCTGCTGCCACAAAAACGGGTATTCTCTAAAACGGGAAAATTGGTCACAGATATATACGGGTTCCGGTTGACCTGTAATTGCACCCGTTCGAAAGTCTCTCACCAAACGGGCAATTTCGCTGGTATATTGGACCATGGCCTCATCTTGATAGATGACCGGAATAATCAGACTCACAATAATGGCCTCCAACTCTGTTCCCTGACTGCCATTATGCCATTGCAAAAGATAATTGACCAGCGTAGCCATTTGACCGGCAACTGTACCATCGTCAAATCCGTTTTCATCATTAGCCGTATAAGGAGCAGGATCAAAATATCCACTATTGATGTCATTTGTGCCTAAATGTATGCCAACAATATGGGGTCTGAGTTTTCCCATATAATAAGTTACATCCATCCTGCCAGTTCCGGCGTTGTCCAGACTGCGCGGATAAAAATCCGCCACCTTGTATCCCCCCTTGAAATGTCCTTCATAAGGAGCATCACCGACACTTCCGACAAAATCGATATCATAGCCATTATTATTGAGATAATGGTAAAGTGGTTTTCGATATCCAATACCATCAGACGCACCACCCCCCCCTGTGATCGAATTACCCAGGAGCATGACCTTTTTTTGAGTAGAAAGCACAACTTTTTCAACAGAAAGGGATTCTATCGTCAAAGGATCGTCCATCACATTGTTGAGGCTTAACTGCAGTTCAGAAATAGTCTGACCTTCAAGATCGAGATGAATGGTTTGATCTGCATCGAAATTCTCAGTTTTCTGCCATAGGATCCCATTGGATCCCAAAGAACTCACCGTAACCGAGATCTGATCGGAAAGGCATTTCTCAGGATCAAGACGAAGGAACAGTTCGTGGCCGATGATCGGTCCACTGACAATGCTCAGGTGTGTTCTAAATTCAGAACCCGATTCTGCCCGCTCTGTATGTGTAACAGATTTTTTGGGTAAAGAGCCATCACCGAGAATCACCTCTACCTGAGCGGTTTCAAGGTCAAGGGGCTGGACAGGCATCGGTTCCAAACCATCATCAAAAAGTGTAGATTGTGCATGAATCAGAGAAATGAACATCATCAGAAAAAGAAAAAGCAATGGCATTCGATTGGGGGAGTGCAGAAAAAACATATCCATATTCCTTTATTGAGCTCCAGAGTCATTCCAATTAGAGACAAAGAGTGTCCGATATGATACAGTGCAAACAAGGATCAATAAGCGCAACGACCGCGGTTCGCACCACTCACGCGATTATTTTTATTAACCTTAGATATAGTTTTTTGGGCCTAAATTCGCTTGACAATCTGTACAGTTTTTGGTATATTGGCTCCAATCTAGGTAACTATTGAAATCATGCATAAAAGATGCCAAGAGATAAACTGCGTGTACAAGGCATGATCTTTCATGCCTATCATGGATTATATAAAGATGAACGGGAAAATGGGCAGCGATTTGAGATCGATGTCGAACTCGAGTTTGATGCTCATGCAGCAGCAGAGAGTGATCGTATACGGGATACGATCGATGTAAGACAGGTATATAATCTGGTCAAAGATATCGTCTTGAACGAATGTTTTTATCTCATAGAAACGATGAGTCAGCGTATTGCAGCTGCATTACTGGATGAATTTGGTGTTCCCAAAGTAATGGTCAAAGTGCGAAAGCCTTTTGCCCCTCTTGGCGGTTTAGCCAATGGCACTGAAATCGAAGTCATTCGAGAAAAATAAGGTTTATCTAGGTATAGGTTCCAATCTGGGTGACCGGTTATCGAATTTGAGTTGCGCAGTTCAAATGCTTGATCAGACGGATATTGTTCATGACAAGCTTTCGTCCATCTATGAGACCCATCCGGTTGGGTTCAAACAACAGCCAGACTTTTTCAATGCGATTGTTGCTGCAAAGACAGGGTTGCATCCGAATCAACTTTTGGCACAAACGCAGTTGATCGAAACGGATATGGGGCGAAAGCGTTCATTTCGCTGGGGACCAAGAATAATTGATATCGATATTCTGTTTTATAATCAGGAAAAAGTTGATACCGTTAATCTGAAAATCCCCCATGCCGAACTTTTAAAACGGCGTTTTGTTTTGATGCCATTGCATGAAATCGCTCCCGATCTGGAAATACCAGGGACTGAATTAACCGTGCATCAAGCCTTGATTCAATGCCCTGACCAGAACCGGGTTGAATCTATTATATCGAGCGCACGATTCGAGCAAAGAGTCAAAGAGGAACACCCGTGCTAAATCCCAGTTATATCTGCATCGAAGGAGTCATTGGCGCAGGCAAAACCAGCTTGACATCCATGCTGGGAAAAGTCTTGAATGCCCGAGTGATGTATGAGCAGCCAGAAGAAAACCCATTTTTAGAGGATTTTTACCGGGATCCGCAACGATTCGCATTCCAAACACAGCTGTTTTTTCTTCTCAGCCGATATCGTCAACAACAAGATTTTTTTCAACGCGATCTTTTCCACGATATGATGATATCCGATTATCTATTCGCCAAAGATCGTATCTTTGCCACTCTTAACCTCGATGACCGGGAACTCTTGTTATACGATCGGGTCGCTTCACTTTTGGAACAAGATATCCCCAGTCCGGATCTTGTCATTTATTTACAATCAACACCTGAAAGATTGCTTCAAAACATAAAATACAGAGCGAGATCTTTTGAAAAAAATATTTCTGAAGAATACATTCGTTCTCTGAATGAGGCCTATAACCGCTTCTTTTTTCATTATTCTGCGACTCCGCTCTTTGTGGTAAATTGCACTCAAATAGATTTTGTGCATAACGAAAAACATTTTAACGACCTGGTCAAACAAATACTAAAACCTCATTCCGGAATCGAATATTATTCTCCAGAAATATAAATCCGATTTTTCCTATTGATATTAACATAGCATTGTTACAGATATACACGGATCTATTTAAGCAAGATTTGCGTATAATCTTTTTACCGCAAAAGATTAAATCTATTTATAAATTTTAAATTATACCTCCAGGTTTATAGCAGGAGAGGTTGAATATGATGTTCAGACTGTTATTATTAGGGCTCTTGTTCTATTTGGCAGCAAGAGTACTCGGCTTGATTTTCAAGCCATCTTCAGAATCAGATATTGAGATAAAAGGTAAATCCGAATCCAAGCCACTCAATGTAGATGAAAACGATATTGATGATGTAGATTTTAAGGATATTAAAGAATAGGCGTTCTCGATTCTTTGCAACTCTTTACAGACAGCAACGAAGCGCTTTATTCAGAACGGATCCCAACGTGAATCACCCAATAGATATCCTTGCAATCCATAAAAGCAATAATTTCTTCAAAAAACTGTAATGAACACCATTTGGCTTAGCCAAGCTAAAGCTCTGAGAAACGGAATCAATAGCACATATGAGACTATACTTTCGTATTTTAAAATATATCCGGCCCTATGGGCCAAGTCTGTTTGGTTCTGTTGTCTGTATTCTATTTTTTACGATTTTCAATAGCGCGTTCCAGTTATCGGTGATTCCTTTTCTCAACACTCTTTTTCAACCACCCGCACAACAAACCGCTTCACAACCCACACTAGAATCACCCAATGACTTGCTGGACAAAGCAGTACCCTCCCGGCTGGGTAAATCAAAGGAAATGTTGAAAGAAAAGGTCATGTCGTTTTTTCAGGGACAAAGTCGGGAAAAAGCTTTGCAAAGAATATGTATTATCATTCTGATCATTACACTGGGAAAAAACTTTTTTGCATATATGCAACAATATCTCATGGCCCATGTAGAACAAGGCTCGATTCGGGATATTCGTGACGATCTCTATAAACAGATCAACAAACAATCGCTGGGATTTTTCAATGAAACACGCGCTGGTCATCTTATTTCAAGAATCACCAACGATGTAACATTGGTCAATGGAGGTGTTTCTGCAAGTTTTGTCACATTGATCAAAAATCCCCTGGCAATCATGGCTTCTATGGCAATCGCGCTTTATTTGAGCTGGAAGTTGACCTTGATTGCTTTTATCGTGGCACCATTCAGTATTGCCATTATCTCGTGGATCGGTTTAACACTACGAAAACAGAGCACAGAGTCACAAGAAAAAATGGCGAACGTCACATCAGTGTTAGCAGAGACCATCAGCGGAGCGCGTATCGTCAAAGCATTCGCCATGGAGAAATTCGAGATCAGAAAATTTATGCGAGAGACCCATGCGTTCTATAAAACCATGTTACGGATCACACGAACTCGAAATCTGGCCTCTCCTCTCACAGAATTTCTGGGAACAAGTGTGGCTATCGGTATTCTCTGGTTTGGTGGACGACAGGTTCTCCGCGGAGATATGATGGCACCAGAGGAATTTATTGGCTTTTTGGTGATCATTCTCAGTGTGATGACCCCGGTTAAAGAACTCTCTTCGGTTAATAATCGCATTCAGGAAGCGCTGGCCGCAGGCAAAAGAATTTTTGATGTCATTGATCTTAAACCCGAGATCATGAACACACCTGATCCTGTTCTTACAAAGTCATTTACACATCAGATTCGATTCCAGGATGTCACCTTTGGTTATGATCCTGATTCTCCTGTGCTGCATGATATCAATCTGACAGTGAATAAAGGGCAGATCATCGCCCTTGTTGGTCCCAGTGGTGCTGGCAAATCAACTCTGGTCGATTTGATACCGCGATTTTATGATCCACAAAAAGGTTCGATTACACTTGATGGACTGGATATTCGCAAAATCGAACTCAAACATTTGCGACGATTGATGGGCATTGTTACCCAGGAGACGATATTGTTCAACGATACCGTGCAGAATAATATTGCGTACGGTCTTTTAGGTCATTCTCTGGATGAGGTTAAAGAAGCGGCCCAAATTGCCAATGCACATGATTTTATCGAACGCTTGCCCAAAAAATACAACACTCCGATTGGTGAACGCGGTATCCAGCTCTCGGGCGGACAACGTCAAAGACTGGCCATTGCACGGGCTGTCCTAAAAAATCCTCCGATATTGATTCTGGATGAAGCCACCTCTGCACTGGATACCGAATCCGAACTCCTCGTGCAGCAAGCCATTGAAAGACTCATGCAGAATAGAACATCATTCGTAATCGCACACCGTTTGTCGACTGTTTTGCATGCAGATCAGATTCTTGTACTCGAGGATGCTCATATTGTCCAAAAAGGCAAGCACAAAGAATTACTGGAACAGACCGGCCTTTATAAAAAACTTTATAATATGCAATTTAGGGCATAATGATATGGCGATCCAAAAAGTTGATTCCAACCTGCAAAAAATACAAACATGGGCCCTTTATCTATTTGCCTTTGCCATGCCTTTTACTATTGCCTTAACACAAATCGCGATTGGTGTTGCTGCGATCTGCTGGTTGATCCGTCTTTGGTTAAAAACCTTCTCTTTCGAGCGTTTAGGACTGGAATGGGCAATCTTGTTTTTTGTGTTCGCAGCTCTTCTTTCAACACTTTTTTCGTCCAATGTTTCTCAATCGGTGATCTTTTTGAAACGCCATTTGTTGATTCCCATTGTATATATCATCGCCACAAGTATAAAAAACCGTCGTCTATGCCTTAATCTTTTGCTTTTATTTGCCTTGTCAACGACCTTGTACTCGCTGACAGGCATTATATCCTATTTTATGGATCCCTCACTACGTGTACGACATATTCAAAATTCTATGACAGCAGGTGGCAT
>CAYNUX010000168.1:0-7936 GCA_964400115.1 uncultured Cytophagia bacterium | reverse complement strand
TGTGGGGTCGCCAAAGAGGTTGTATTTTTCACTGTTGATGCGGCTCGATGAGGCTTGTTTGGCGATCATAACCGCGTCTCCCATTCGGGATGTCAATCCTGTTGAGGTATAGGGTTTGAATAATTGATCATAAAATTCATAATTGAAATAGGCATTGTCAAACGAATAAGCGAGCCGCGCCGAAGAGACCATAGCCACAGAGCCTCTGTCCGGCTCCAGGGTGATCATTTCGGCAAAGCTCTGTTTTTGGGGTTGATCCCACCAGGCAAACTCACAGGTGGCGGCGACCCAGAGCGCCATTTTGGAGCCGTTTTGAATGTCATGAAAATGGTTGCTTTGAGTCAGTACCCGCTCATGGCTCCACAGTTCGTCATTACCATGACCGATATAATTGATGATCAGCGTGCCTTGGTTGATGCGATCGAGAATAGCCTGAGCAGCGGTCGGTTTGGTGATACCTGATACGCTGGCCGTACGTACTGCAGTATATTCCATGAGATATATTTTTTGCACATCCAGGAAGCGAGGAACATGTAATTCTGCCAGAGTCTCCGACTGTTGGGTGTGTAAAGTTTCACCGTTATCCTTTCCTCCTGTAACCAGCTCGTCATCGCCGACAATGGTGACTGTTTTGCGCCAGTTGCCGAATGTTGGATTGGTTTCATAGGCAATGATCTTGTTGACCACGGCACGGGCTTGATCCACGGTTTGGGCCGGAATCCTCCCTATCGCCATTTGCATGCCATTGTGATCCCCCCGGGTATAGGTAAACCAGTCGTCTGTGGTACGCGAGTTGCTTTCGAATCGGTCAGAGGACTCGTAGGGCAGGATTAAATTGGGAACGTCATAGCCCAGCAGATTTTTGTAATCAAAGTGACCGTCACCCAAGAGTAAAACATAACCGGGCTGGCCCCAATGGGTTTCGGCATGGACGAGAAAATCACGTACTGCCGTGGCATCCTCCAGACCCCAGCTAAAGGATTCATACACATCCGAAATCCTGACCACCATAGTCTGCATGATTTCATTCGGATTCAGGGTCTCCCGCAATCCTTCGAGCTTTAGGGCTTCGGAGTAAAAATCGTCGTGCGTGATAATGATATAATCGGTATCCCGGGGTGTTCTGAGGTCTGTCCATTCGTGTTTTTTGATTTCAGTCACGCGGCGATAGGCACCGGGGGTCAAGGCGACGAGTCTTTTGGGGCGATCCGGATCTGTTTCAGCGGTAAACCGCACCGTGTTATTGGCAATGAATGTATCAATGATACGCCGGATATTGCCCACGTCGGTGACATCATAGACCTGTATATCGTTCCGGCCAAAGTCAGTGATCTCGAAAGCCGCTGATCCGGCCCGCATCGGCGCATGAAAAATCAATTGATCGTTATGGGCCCTGAATGCGCGCTGATATTCGATTTCGATCCAGTCCATATAAGAGACGCTGATATCTGATTCATAAATATACTGAACCGTCACATTATTGTCGCCATCCTGTAAACTACCGGTATCATCAAAATTGAATTCTCTCTGGACAAAGGCATTTGATCCCCCACGTACCGCTCCGGTGCCGAGCGGATTGCCATTGGCGAGAAAGGAAAACTGGTGATTCCCCGTCGTCGTTGCAGCGATTTGAATGCGATACTGTGCGTTTTCTCCGGGCAGGGCTCCTGGCATGGAGAAACTGTGCGAATAAGCGTTGTTTTCTCTGGTCATCTGATTGCCGAACCATATGAATCCGGAATTGAACATATTGTATTGTTCTTTTTCGGCAAACACCAGATCGGTAAAACTGCTTTCAACTGCCATGCCGGCAGTAAATTCCGAGGACACGGCCTGCATCCGTTTACCCTGTTGGTTGCCATAGGTCAGCCAGTAAACATTATCATCCGTATAATGGTTGATATAGTGGCGAAAGCGTCTTTCTTCCGGATCGTATTCATAGCCGGTTACCGAACGTCCATAGAAGAGAATATAGTCATCCGCATCCAACCGGCCATCCTCTCCACCGAATACCAGGATTGGATTTTCGATGAGAGAATCCGGACGTGCCGCATCCACATCGCGGGGCAGTTCCCTGCCACCATTATTAAACAGTTGCAAAGTGCCGGGATCCAAAGAGGCCGTAGGCACACCGGCTTCAGACAGGGTCTTACCATCGATCTTGTATATGCCTTCCAGGGTGTTCTCCCGGTCACCCTCGATGACGATACGAAAAAAATCCTGATTCGCATTGAATTGCGGACGTTGTTTTAAGAGTGTGGGCAAGGCATCGCTCTTGCGCCAGGCACGAGCTTGATCATAATTAAAAAGCAAAGATTTGTAGAGCTGTTCTCCTGCATCCGCACGGGCAAGGAGTGGTAAAGATTGAGCTGATCCGCTGAACTGAATGTCGACGACAATGCGCGTATAGCGGCGCACGCGCTGTTGGCCGGCATTGTAATGCAATGGTTTAAACACCAGATTTGTGATGCGTTGATTGCGGAACCAGCGGGGTTCACTCAACGCTGCCAGCGGGTGGCTGTTGGCAGCTGTCCAGTCACTGTTTTCCAGAAAAGAATAGACCGGTTCCGAGTGACCCTCGACGCGTGTGATAAACGGTATGGGTGCCAAAGGTGCGTTTAACGGTTCCGAATATTCGGTTTCGAGAATCGTGACCGTAGCATTTCCTTCGAGCGGAAGACCAAAAACAAGAGTTCGTGCGGGAATGGCCGGACCGCCGGGATTGCCCAGTGCTTCGGCACGATAAAATGACCATTCGACAACCTCATTGCCATCAACCTCTATGGTCTTGACAGCCCAATTCACGGGTGTAAATTCCAGGATCAAGTTGTCCTTGTCTTGCGAGAGAATCCTGATATCCGGTTCCTGAGCATAAATAGATAGTGAGCAAAACAGTAAAACTATGATCAATGAAAATCTGTATTTCATGATTATGCCTGTGTATTTTGACAGTCCAGTCGCTGATTATCATCCAATGAAGTAAAGTTTGTAACATGTGCAGCGGACGGATGTTTTTTGCTTACGGATTTATCGATTTGTTTGGATATTACCAGAGATAACAAAAAGGCAATTGCAGCTCCACCGATACCATATTCTTCGCCGGTATAACCGCGGGGTGAAAAGATATGGTATCCGACCACATAGCCAGCGATCATGAGCAATATGGGCAATAAAAAGACAATAAACGAAGAGAACAACACTTTGTCTGATCCTATATTCACCTCGACGATATCGCCGGGTTTGGCACCAATACTGTTCACGGCACGAATACTGGCCGAGCCATCCCCGAACAGATCACAGGCATGGCATCCCTGGCATTTTTTATCCCGTACCAGTTTTACCGTGGCTTGATCGCTGGGCTCTACAGATGTTATTATGCCTTTTTCTTGCATGGTGGATTTTTCCAGGTTTCCTCTGCTTACCATCAGGGTACGGATCTTGAGCCCCAAAGACAGAGAACGGTTTCCAGTTCGAAAGGGAAACAGGTGTACGAAATTCGACGTTTATAAGAGGTAAAAGGTGAACCGTTAGCGTTCCAAAATAACAGGTAAACGATTCAACAATTAAAAATCTCTTTAACGCTAATGTAATCCAAAATAGTGAAAATTCCAAGTATCATAAGGTAAAACCTGCCCCCCAAGCCTTTTGTTCCCCATCAAATCTAGTATATCTCGATGGTTACCGTATTACTCGACAGTTTGTTTGACCGGATTTCCAGTGTGTGGCGACCTTTTTCGAGCGGCCAGCGGACGCTAAAGGGCCGGGTACAGCTCTGGTAGGCCTGGCCATCGATGAACCAGGTGACGGTATCCACTGGCACATTCACAGCTGCCTGAAGCATCAGCGTCTGATATTCCCGCCGCAAAATCGGGTCGATATGGAAAATATCACCGTTATCGGGAAACAGAATGGAAAATTCTTGTTTTGTATCCAATGTGGATATTTTTTGTGGTGGCAGTTGCATATTCTGTTCCTGCATCCAGGGCCAATATGCCGATGGCCATATCTCGAAAATTTTTCGGGTTTTAAATTGTTCAGGTGTATGGGGAGCTGCCAGCAATCCGTTTCTCGTATCTATGGCAAAATTCTGGTGAACCTGACATGTATCAACAGGCAAGTGGTGATGCCCGAACCATTCCTCCCGGGTATTCAGGCAGGAGGGTCCAGGATATTGGCCGGAGACCGGACAGATAGCGGTCGATACAACTCTTGGCGGCGGGTGAAAAGATTGCGGGTCGCGGTTACTGTGAAGAACCATCATGATATCGTGAAACAGGGGAGCCGCGCCGCTCACCCCGCTGACATGATGCATGGCCGAGCCGTCAAAATTGCCCACCCACACGCCAACCGTAACCTCTGATGTGTACCCCATCGTCCAGTTGTCGCGAAAGTCTTTGCTGGTTCCGGTTTTCACTGCACAATCAAAGGGCAGTTGCAACGGGCCTCCCAGGCCGAATGCCGGTGCGCGCAGAGCCGGATCGCTCAGGCAGTGGCTGATCAGAAAAGCCGTGTTTTCGGAGAAAACTCGTTGTTCAGGTTGTGGATCAGGATTGATCGCTGCATCACGGTATTTTCCTCCGCGCGCCAGAGCCATATAGGCAGTGGTCAATTCCAAAAGAGAGACTTCACCGTTACCCAGGGTCAGACCCAGGCCGTAATGACTTGCAGGCTTGTTAAGAGACGAAATCCCCACTTGCTGCAAAAGGGAGAGCAACCGTTCGGATCCCAGCATTTCGAGAACACGCACTGCAGGCACATTGTAGGAACATGCCAGCGCGGTGCCCAGTCGCACCGGACCGTGAAACCGCTTGTCATAGTTGTGAACATAAAAATCTCCGCCTCTGGTCCAGGCATGGGTTTCAATGTCGGGCAATATTGTTGCCAAAGTCATGCCCTGCTCCAGAGCCAGGGCATAGGTGAACGGCTTTAATGCCGATCCGGGTTGGCGCAGGGCTAGACAACCATCGACCTGACCCGAGTGGTTTGCGTCGAAAAAATCCGCAGATCCGATCCAGGTTTTGATCGAGCCGGACTCGTTGTCGATGACGAGAACGGCTGCCTGGTTGACATTGCTCTTTCCTAGCCGGGCAATATGGCCTTTGACAAGGGACTCTAGGTGTTCCTGCATTCCCCAATCCAGTGAGGTGTGGAGTATCGGCTGTCGTGGCTGGGTCTGAAGGATCCAGTTACAAAAGTGGGGCGCCCGAAACCTGGTTTGGGGGGTAGCCGGAGTTATGGATACGTTTCTGGCCTGTTGCAGGATTACCGCATCGCACAGTTTGGTTTTCTGCAATGCATCGAACACCATGGTTTGGCGTCTTTGAGCTCTCGATGGATGGCGGTACGGGTCATAGGCACTGGGTGCCTGGGGAAGACCTGCCAGAAAGGCGGCTTCTGACAAGGAAAGATGCTGAGCCGGTTTGTCAAAATAGAGCCGGGAAGCGGCTTGTATGCCATAGGTCTGGTTGCCAAAAGGGATTCGATTCAAATAGTGGGCGAGGATGTCGTGTTTGTCATTCCAGAGTTCCAGTCTCAGGGCCAGCCATGCTTCCAAAAGTTTACCCATGTACCCATTCGGAGGATCATACAAACGCTTTACCACCTGCTGGGTGATGGTCGAACCTCCGGATACGATTTTACCCCGAGAAACGTTTTGCCTGGTGGCTCTCAGAATTGCGAGAATGTCGATACCCGGATGATAAAAGAATCGTTTGTCTTCAATGGCGATAAATGCATCGATGACATGCGGTGGCAGGGTATGGATATCGATCCAGGTTCCCCAACCCTCGTTATCCGAAAGGATTTCCCGCAATAAGTGACCATGACAGTCGAGAATGCGCATGGACTGTTGGGTTGCGCGGATATCCCGAGGCAGGGGCAGGGGCCACGCCATCAGGCACACCAGGCTAAAGATAACCAACAAGCCCAACCCATGTCGGCGCAAAAAGGATCTCATCTCGCTTTCCTAATCACCTCATCATGACGAAAGCACGATACGAGATGATCGTTGATCAATCCCGCTGCCTGCATAAACGCGTATACAATCGTCGGACCCACAAAGCGAAACCCCAGGTTTTTCAGGTCTTTGCTCAATTTTTGAGAAAGAGGTGTTTGTGCGGGCAGTTGATCCAGTGAATGCCAATGGTTGATCATGAGTTTTCCGTTCATATATGACCAAAGAAACTCGTGAAACGGAACCGATTCCGAGAGTTTGATGAATGCCTGTGCATTGCTTATGGCAGACTCGATTTTCAGTCTGTTGCGAATGATGCCCGGGTTATGCAAGAGGTCATTGATCTTTTTTGGGTCGTATGCTGCGATTTTTTCCGGATCAAAGTCATCGAATGCCGCCCGAAAAGCGGGTCGTTTTCGCAGGACTGTAGCCCAGCTCAACCCGGCTTGCATGCCATCAAGCACCAAAAATTCGAACAACTTTTGGTCATCGTAAAGCGGAACACCCCATTCGGTATCATGATATTCGCGCATCTGTTCGGATACGGCTTCCCAGCCGCACCTGTTTTTTTGATCTTGATCGTTTATAAGGATGTCCTGTTCTTTATGATATTCACAAATTGCATTTTGTTTAAATGGGTATATTGAATCGGTGACAATCGTGTTGTTTCGTTTTCTATTCTGCTTTCTCGGTTTAGAAAAACATGGCAAAAAGCTTGTAGCAAAAAATCTCAACGCAGAGCCCAAAGGTCAGAGAGAAACGCTGAGAAAA
This sequence comes from uncultured Cytophagia bacterium, assembly GCA_964400115.1. Classification (GTDB taxonomy): domain Bacteria; phylum Zhuqueibacterota; class Zhuqueibacteria; order Residuimicrobiales; family Oceaniaggregativiventaceae; genus Oceaniaggregativivens. The sequence continues at coordinate 1,212 of CAYNUX010000168.1, read as the reverse complement.
GATGAAACGACTGCTTTTAGTGATGATCACAATGGTTTTGCATTCTCGATATCATCGATTCCTTTCAAGGTAATAAATTAATTCACAATTGACAATGATCAATAAAAATCAAATCATTGGTTCAAGAAAAAGAAAGATAACCCTATTTATGATCCTGACGGGATTTCCATTTCTTGCAGCAGCCGATGGGCGTGCGAATAGTGTTGCATGAACCATAGAATATACCGGATGCCCACACCAATGGAACGAGAGTCCTCGGCACTCCAGGCAAAATCGTTGATCGTGGCTTCAAAGGCTCGGTCGAAATTGAGCCCCACCAACTCGCCCCGGGCATTAAATATCGGACTGCCTGAATTACCGCCTGTGGTGTCAGTGTCGTACAATATGCAGACCGGTACGCTGTCGAGTTTCTTGTGTTCAAATTGGCCATACTCGGCTTTGTCTATTAAATCGAGCAGGCGAGGAGGGGTATCGAACGGCTCGAGTCCCGTTGTTTTTTCCAGTATTCCCTGCAATGTCGAGATGGGGTGATAATGCACGGCATCGCGTGGTGAATAGGAGCGGATATGGCCGTAGGTCAGTCGCAGTGTGCCATTGGCATCCGGGATAAAGCGCTGATCCTGATAAGCCATTTGCACATCGAGCAATTGTGCATGATAGGCATCCAGTGCGCCAGAGTGAGCTTGTTCTATTTTCTCCAGCTTTTCATACAGCGGATAGAGGTCGACATAGAAATCGATCATGGCATCTTGAGAGGATTCGAATGCCTCAGGGGGCCGGGTTGCCCAATCCCGCACCCGGGATTCCTGATTCAATTCTGTGTGTTTTAGCAGTGAATCCACAAAGGCATGCAGTTTTTGCTTTGGATGCGGTGAATACAACGTATTCAGTCGTTCCGGACGCAAAGAATCCGGCAGATCCGTGGCCCGGCTAAGCATATGCTGCAAAAACGCCTTTTCCGTAGGCAAGTGAACTGTTTTTAATCCGAGCACCAAATTGTCGATGGTTTCTTTGTAACGCCGCTCTGTATAGGCAGATTTCCGTTCGTCGTCCGGCTTTTGCCGCTCCTGTGCCGCAGTGTGCAAGGTTTTGGCCACCGAAAAGAGCGTGCTGGATCTGGGAAGATAAGAGAGGATAAAATCAAACTCAAAATAATCTCGTTTTTCCTCATAGACAGCATCGATCTGTTCCAAGAGCCCTCGCATCTCTTGC
>CAYNUX010000167.1:0-7945 GCA_964400115.1 uncultured Cytophagia bacterium | reverse complement strand
ACACAGTTAATATAGCATTTTTGTCCCGTTAAAGCAACATTTTTTTAAAAAAAACAGTGCAGTTTCTCTCGAATGAGGCGCCTCTGCCCCAGTCAATCAAGAATTTCTCTTGATATAAAGGCTTTTTTACCCTACACTATATTTTTATCACCCCTGTAATAGTAGGGTATACACTTATGCCGGAACGCACCTGTATTGCTTGCAGACAAAAAAGAACAAAAAATGCTTTGTTACGTTTTACTATCAAAGATCGAATCCTGGCTTTTGATCCCACACACAAAGAGCCGGGCCGGGGTGCTTATGTATGTCAGGAAAACAGCTGTTTAACCCAAGCGATTGCAAAGCACGCTTTTAATAAAGCATTTAAAAAGAACAAGATATTCATCTTGCCAGAAATAATTGAACAGGCGCAATGTCATATCAAGAAAAATTATTAGGATTGCTAAGTTTGGCTCTGCGAGCCGGAAAGATCGAAATTGGCCGGGATGCTGTAGAGAGATCTGTAGCAACTCGGACTGCTTTTTTGGTTCTTTTCGCACATGATGCTGAAAATCAAAGTGAAAAATTTGCAGTGAAAATCAGTAATCAATCTATTCCTGTAAAAAGATGCCTGCTTACAAAAGCACAGCTGGGAAATCTCTTTAATAAAAAAGGTGTCGCTCAAGTTGCAGTTCTCGACACACACTTTTCAAGGGGAATGATCGACCTCATCGATCAGTTGCCGGGGTGAAAATCTCTTTAAAAGCAAAACCAAAAAAGGCAATCCCAAGCCATAACAACTAATCACCTGCCCTACAGCAATCCACCCTGCGGTGATTAAATAAGGCATATCTGCAAGGATATGCAAATATAGACTCACCCCAAGTGCATTGAGGATAACAGGGGGCAACGGTGCAAGCCAGGGCTTGCCAAATCGTGCCAGATATCGTGTGATCAGGGCGGCAAAAAGAGTTATCAGGCTCCCTCCAAAAATATCGATCAACCCAAACCCACCAAAAAAATTTGCTGCCATGCATCCGAAATAAAGTCCCCATATGGTTTGAGGAAAGAGGTAAGGGAGTACAGTCAATGACTCGGCCAGCCGGGCTTGAACCGGACCATAACTGATAGGTGCCAGCCATACAGTCAGCGCAGCATACAAAGCTCCGACCATACCTGCCAGAGCAATGCTTTTATTGCGTCCCTCAGATTGTTTCATGGTGATCCTCATTCAACTTTTTATCGGGCACATTATTCCTGTAGTTAATTTGGGGTAACAAGATCCCTGTCACAATAAACAACAGACCAAACAAAGAGTTCAGCGAAATAGCTTCTCCCAAAATGGTTTTAATGAATAAAAGCGATAAAAAAGGCACCAAATAGACAAAATAGCTGATTTCTGCTGCATTTTTTACCAGTGAGAGTGCTTTTTGCCATAATAAAAACGTGATCCCCATTTCAAAGCATCCCACATAAACGGCCGCCAAGCCAGCGCTCAATGAGGGCCATTGCAAAGGAGCAAAGTGTTTGGCTATAAAGAACAGCGGCAAAATCCCGCCAGTAAAATGAATCAATAATTTTAGTTGTGGCTCAAGCTTTGAGCGGGTACTGAGCAACCAATACACTGCCCAAATGATTGCACTTCCCAACCCATAAGGAATACCCTGCCACTGTGTCCATTGACCGCCCGTGCCTACCAGGAAAGTTCCGCAAAATCCGCACAACAGTCCGATGACCTGAATCCCTTTCAATCGATGCCCTAAAATCGGAATCGAAAAAACAACCAACCAAATCGGCCAAGTATAATTAAAAGCCTGAGCCTCTTGAGCAGGCAGTATATCATAGGCTTTGAACAAAAAGATATAATAGACGACCGGGTTCAGTAGCCCCATCAAAAGGTGCACGCCAATCATGTAGAGGGGAATACCTGACAACTTTTTTCTCTGAATCAAGCATACAAAGAACAAGAGCACCCATGAGGTAAGTGAGGCAAAAAACAAAAGCTGATAAACACCGAGTTCATGCAACGCTATTTCAAAAGCCGTAGCTACAGTTGACCACAATAGCACTGCGGCACCGGTATAGATAAAAGCTTGTTGCCTTTTATTGGCCAGGATCATTTCAAAATAGACCGCGTATGATCAGCAACATCCCCAGAATTATCAAGGGAATTCCGACGATCATTCCAATAATCGTAACACTCGCAAGAAATCCGAAAATGAGAAAAACAATTCCCAACACCAGAGCCACAAGATGACCTGTCAAAGATAACAATCCTGCTGTTAATTGCCATAGCATTCTAAATGGCCATAATATCATGTCTGAGCCTCCTCGAGATCTTCCGGATGATCGATGAGATATAGTCGATGAACATGTCGCCCCCCATCAAAATCGGTTGTCAACCAAATTTCGACGATTGTTTGGGCCATGGGCCAGGAAATAGTGCGTTCCCCCAAAGAAAGAACATTGGAATCATTATGCTGGCGGGAAAACCTTGCCGTTTGTTCACTCCAACACAGAGCACACCGAATGCCAGACACACGATTTGCAGTTATGGCCTCACCATTACCGGATCCGCCAAGGACGATTCCTCTTTCGCATTCTCCTCGTGCCACAGCTTCAGCTGCAGGCCTAACAAAAACAGGGTAATCGCACTGTCGGGAAGAATGGGTGCCAAAATCAATAACCGTATGCCCCATTTCTTTCAACAATTTTTCGATTCTTTCTTTATAATCGAATCCTGCGTGATCCGATGCAAGTGCTACCTTCATTTTTCTCCTCTCAAGACCTATCATCTTAAACTTTCAGAGCTATCTCTGAAAGGGCGTTTTTTTTAGTTTCCTGCTGGCCGTCATTGAATATTCAGTAACAAAAAATACACATTTTGGTGTTTTAATACGAGAAATATTTCCGAGACAAAAATCTCTTACATCTTTTTCGAAAAAACCGTCCTAGAAATCTAGCTTGACAAAGGCATCATTTCGCTCTCCAAATTTTTCATCTGCAACACCAACGACTTTGATTCAGAAAATGAATTGCAAAAATTACAAAATCCAGGCGATCAAATCAACCTTTTTACTGATTTCTCAGAACAAATGAAATAAATACAACAACACGATATGTTCCTTTAACGTATTGTCAATCAAAGGAGAAAATGATGCAGTTAAAAACTATTTTATTTTTATTTTTCATACCCGTGTTTCTTTTTGCCCACACACCGGATAATCCGTCTATTCACGATACCATAGCAAATGTTTTGGAGAGAATCAAATCGAATTTGTCTCATGATGAGATCAAAAACCTAGATACTGAAACTGTTTTGAATATCCTCACTGCAGGACAAAGACAGCAATTGGCATCCGATGCACTTTCTTTTACGATTAATCAGGAGAGCAAACTTTTTATTGCTGCGAGAATGGGTCGTTCGGGTCCTTTTTGGCTAGAAGAAAAAGGATTTACTCTGACCGGGGATACACTGACCAGTGAGAGACACGGAACGTTTCTTTTATGGCAAAAACAAATACCAAAAGGCCCTGTTAATCTGGGTGTGAACTCTTTATCCGGGGGCGGTCGACATTATATTATTTTCGTGCCAAAGAACACTCGTGTTACTGATCTGTATCCAGGCAGACTGCGGCAGGCCGACGCAAATACGACAGCCGATTTATACGTCGATCGGGAAGGTTCATTTGATAGCCTGCCAGCGTTCATAAAAGGCACAAAAATCATCCAGGTTCCTTATGACCAGCGGGAAATTGGCGAAATCATAGGTCAGTTGTATGTGACCCCGTATCCGGCAAGCCCGGAACCAGATCAAATTGTGCTCAGCTGGAGTCAGGATCCCCAAACCACCCAAACTGTGACATGGCGCACCGACACCACAATAACGGATGCATACTTGCTTTTTCGCAAAAAAAGCGATCTGGATGTCTTTGACCATCAACCCATACGCACAAAGGCGACCACCACTCGTCTGCAAACGGACGATATCGTAAATAACCCGGTTAATCATCGACACACAGTGACCCTGACTGATCTTGATCCAGGAACAAACTATGAATTCTCTGTAGGCGAAAATTCCGGGCAATATTGGAGTGAAATGCGTACATTTACAACCGCTCCGGCAAAGATAGAGCCGTTTTCATTTCTCTATATGGGAGATGCCCAAAACGGATTGGAGAGATGGGGATCGCTTGTAAAAACTGCGGTACGAAAGCGACCTGATGTGGCGTTTGCAATGCTGGCCGGAGATTTGGTTAACAGAGGTGCCAAGAGAGATGATTGGGACGCTTTTTTCGAAAATGGCGAGGTCTTGTTTTCGCAAAAACCACTGATGCCAGCCATAGGAAATCATGAATGTCAGGGCGGGCATCCTACGCTCTATTTATCTCTTTTGAATCTGCCTGAAAATGGGCCGAGCGATATTGAAAAAGAACGTGTCTATTATTATCGCTATAGCAATGCGCTTTTTATTATTTTGGATAGCAACCTCGATCCTGAACCTCAGGCTCAATGGCTCGATCAGGTGTTAAGCGATAATAGTGATGCCGTTTGGAAATTCGTCATGTTTCACCATCCCATCTATTCATCTGCAAAAAGCAGAAATAATAAAGAACTGAAAGAAACACTGGTTCCGGTATTCGACCGCCACCATGTGGATCTCGTCTTACAGGGACATGATCATGCCTACTTGCGGACCTGGCCCATGCATAACAATCAACCCGTAGAAAGCACAAAAGAGGGAACCGTTTATGTTGTGTCTGTTTCAGGGGTCAAAATGTACGAACAGGGAGATTTTGACTATACAGCTGTGGGCTTTACCAAAACATCTACATTTCAGGTGCTGGATATCTGGATAAGTGGTGATCAGCTTATTTATCGCAGCTATGACAGTCTGGAAAACATGGTTGATCATTTTATCATTGAAAAGGAGTAAATGTGGATTATTCTATCACCACCAAAAAGGGTGATCAGGGCAAAACGACTTTACTGGATCACAGTGTCATTGAAAAATCAGATTTGCGGCCTGAAAGCTATGGAGCACTCGATGAAGCCACTGCCTTTATGGGATTGGCAAAATCGTTCTGCAGTCAGCAAAATGTTAGTGACATTCTAAGAGGCATGCAGAATCACATATATTTGATCAACTCGGAATTAGCCTGTCCCGTTGACAGGCTTTATTTATTGAAACATACGCTGCAAAAATCGCATCTTGAACAATTGGAAGACTGGAAAAAACAGATCGAGCAAGACCTGGAGCTACCGCGCAAGTTTGTTTTGTATGGTGAATGCAAATCTGCTGCGTATTTGGATGTGGCACGCGCGGTCATGCGACGCGCCGAACGACGAACAGTCATTTTACATCATTCTGCTGACTTGCAAAATGAGATGATACTTCCGTATTTGAATCGGGCCTCTGACATTTTGTTTCTGTTGGCGAGATATGAAGAATTTAAACAAAACATTCCTTATGCACATCCGGATGTCGTTTGATCTACACGGTGACATGGACACGATTTTTTCTAAACAGTGTTATACCCTGCTTTTTGAAACAGGATCTTATTTCTGGCCATGATCAATGCTCAGGCAAACGTGGGCAAAGAGTTCAAAGTAATCCGATATTGATCATTTTCATAACGGATATCATCGATCTTGAGGTCAGGTACGTTGCTTGCAAATGCTTTATGGATGTCGATGCGCAAAATCGGATGGGTAATGCTCATAAAATCAGGCTGGGGGATCTTGAATATTTTCATCATCCATTCAACCAAAGTATTCGAAGAGACTGAGAAAAAAACAGCCCCTGCCTTAAACTCCTGAAAACTCATCACAATGGTGAAACTGGGAACAAAATTTGACATGGATATCGTGATGACGATATCCATGCCCCGCGCCTGAATCTTTTTTATCTGAGATGGCAATGGCACGGATTTTTCCACCAAATCAAGCAACTCTTTACCACTCAGTAACAACTCTGCCACATTGAAATCCTTTGAGATATATTATTTATGATCAATCGGATATACTTGCTCTTGTATTCATTTACGATTCTCATTAAGCATATTGCGCAGGAACAGATGTGTGTTACCATGCCACGGTTTTGTGCAGATATCGATATCTCCGTCATGATCGACATCGGCGGCCACAGCTTCGTGGCATCGTTTCCCGGACAATAATAAATGCTCTTTCCAGCTTTTTCCTGTCTTGTCCAAATTTTCCCAAATATACATTTTATGGGTGGTTTTTGAAAGCGGTCCTCCGCCCGAAAAGACATCCAGATCGCCATCGAGATCAAAATCAGCAACGGCCAGCGAATGAAAGTCCTGATCGGTATCTGATTGTGAAATAGCATGGAAAATCCATTTTTGGGCCTGATTCACATTTTCCCACCAAAAAACCCGACAGGAAGGATAATCGGCTTCGGCTTGAACAATGTCGAGGTCACCATCTTTATCCAGGTCAGTGACCCAGGATTTGATCGCCAAACCATATCTGCCGACACGACTCCCTCCTGGTGGAATCAGGTGGGCATGTTCGACCCATTTTTTTCCTCGATCATGATTCTGAAACCAGCTATCACCTCTCACGACGTCAATATCGCCGTCCAAATCCAGATCCCCGACCCCGGCAGGACTCACGCCTCCATGAATTCCAGCACCTATGCGCGTTTCGATCCAGGGTTGAGTGGGATCCTCGGGTATGCGATACCAATTCAAAAACGGATGGTTGGCATCATTACTACAAGCAATCACATCCATGAGACCGTCCTGATCAAGATCAGCGACAACATTATCATGACATCCGATAGCCTGTGAAGAGAAAAACTCAAAGGGTTTATCAGTAGGATTTCCGGGATTTCGATACCATCCGGTACCGGCAATGATATCCATCCATCCATCACGGTCGACGTCATGACAAGTTCCGCCAACATCTGTTTTAGCACCCTGCCCCAGGTCATGAAATATCCATTCATCAGAGGTCCGGTATTCATACCAAGACATTTTCCCGCGTTCACCAAAGACCCAATCCATATCTCCATCATGGTCCAAATCAACCAGGGCAGTCTGTCCCATATTATTTCCAAACGTACCGATAACAGATACATTGAATTCCGGCCATTCGGCCAGAACAAGAGAGATTGTACACAATATGAATATTGCAACTGATCTGACGGGCATGTTTCAACTCCTAATACCGTTTATATTCATCATTTTAAGAAAATACAAATAAATAAATATAAACAAAAAGAAAAATTGTTTTACAAAGGAGAGAGAAAAGATGATCAAGAGACAGAAACCCCGGATATGCAACAAGCATAACCGGGGTCAGGCAATAAAAAGAGTTTATTTTGCATATTTTAAATAATACTCGTTGATACGTCCCCAGTGCAGATTATCGAGGAAATTATCGATATATGCAGCTCTGCCAGGACCATCTTTATGATAATAAGCATGTTCGAATACATCACAAGCAATCACCGGCACCCCGCCCCAAATGGCACCATACTGATGTTCATCGACCAATACATTGAGCAAACGTCCGGAGTAGAGTTTATCAAACACCAAAAGCCCCCAACCACTTAACTTGGCTGAAAATGCAGTGGCTTTAAAATCTTTTTTCCAATTCTCAAAAGAGCCGAACTCTTTTTCAATGGCTGTGACCACTTCAGGTCCTTTTGAGGGATCACCATCTCCGCCTATGACTTGCCAATAGATATCATGTAAAAGTGCGCCCGAATGATTCCATGTCAACCGGCGCTTTAATTCGCCGATTTCGCTATAATTTCCATTGGCAGCATCGCGGTCTGCGGACTCGAGGCCTTTTTCGATTGTATTCAGAGCCGTAACATAGCCTTTATGATGTTTATTATAATGCCAATCTGTTGTCTCGGCACTGACAACTTTTTTCAGTAATTCCTTTGCCTCTTGATCAGAATATGGACGTTTTCCAAATTTCCATTCATATG
>CAYNUX010000166.1:0-7957 GCA_964400115.1 uncultured Cytophagia bacterium | reverse complement strand
GCGCATCAATAATCATTACCGCCAAATGATGCTCGATCGAAAAAAATCTAACAAAGAGACACGGGACTATATCAAGCAGCGCCTCGAGTCGGCGCGATGGCTTATCAACTCTATCCACCAGCGTCGTGCAACGATTTTGCGGGTGGTGGAGACGATTATCGATAAACAAAAGGAATTCTTTGAGCTGGGTCCGGAATACCTTAGACCCATGATTCTTAAAGATATTGCCGAAGAAATTGGAATGGATATTTCAACGGTCAGTCGGGTCACCAATGGCAAATACGTGCAAACCGAATGGGGTGTCTTTGAACTCAAACACTTTTTTAGCGAAAAGATCAGAACCGATGAAGGCGAAGATGTCTCTAATAAAAAGATCAAATCCCTGATAAAGGATATCATAGCAAAAGAACCCGCCAAAAAGCCATATAACGATCAAAAAATCGCCGCGATGCTCAAAGAGCAAGGTTATAACGTGGCAAGAAGAACGGTTGCAAAATATCGCGAACAGATGATGATTCCTGTATCCCGTCTGCGAAGGAGAATATAGTGCATTCTCATGTGAACGCAGAGTGGCATGCGACCACTGTTCTGGCGCTCTATCATAAAAAAAACGCACTCATTGTCAGCGATGGCCAGGTAACCTATGGAGATATGGTACTCAAAGCCCGGGCCCGAAAGGTGCGCAAGCTTTATAATGACTCTGTCCTGGCAGGATTTGCAGGCAGTGCCGCAGATGCATTTAGTCTTTTTGAGCGCTTTGAAGAGAAATTGACACAATTTTCAGGCAATATGAACCGAGCAGCCGTTGAAATGGCCAAAGATTGGCGGAGTGACCGGTATTTGCGCCGACTTGATGCTCAACTCATCGTGCTGAACAAGGATAAATTATTTGTGCTCTCTGGCAATGGTGATATCATCGAACCTGATGATCAGGTTATGGCCATAGGCTCCGGAGGCCCGTTTGCGCTAGCTGCCGCACGCGCCATGATGCGCTTTACTGACCTGGACGCCCAAAGCATCGCACGTGAAGCTATGAAAATTGCAGCTTCGCTTTGCATTTATACCAATGCAAACCTGACAGTAGAATCACTTGATTGATCTCTCTCCGTAATCACCAATCGACCAGTTATTAATCCGATTTTGAATCCATTATAAAGAGGAATACGGCGCCAAATGGAGATGACACCCCGTGAAATCGTAGCCGAACTTGATCGTTTTATTGTTGGCCAGAATGCAGCCAAAAGAGCCGTGGCTATTGCCCTGTGTAATCGCTGGCGACGTCAACGGGTTGATGAATCGTTGCGCCAGGAGATTATGCCGAATAATATTATTTTGATCGGGCCCACGGGTATCGGGAAAACCGAACTCGCCCGACGCTTGGCTCGACTGGCACATGCCCCCTTTATTAAAGTCGAAGCCAGCAAATTTACCGAAGTAGGATATGTGGGCCGAGATGTGGAATCCATTGTGCGTGATCTTTGCGATATCAGTATCGATATGATCAAAAGTGATCGCATCGAGGAAGTACAGGATGAAGCGTTTGGTCTGGCCGAAGAACAGCTAATGGATATTCTTTTACCCCCACCAACTCTTAAAAAGGAAGAAGAGGATCCTAAAAAGGTTCAAAAGATAAAAAATGCCTATAAACGTTCTCGCAAGAAAATACTCGAACAACTGCAGGCCGGTGAACTCGATTCTAAAAAAGTAGAGCTCGACGTGGATGGCGAGATGCCCTCTATGATGCAGGTAATCTCTCCCATTGGAATCGAAGAAATGGGTCTCTCTTTGCAGGATCTCTTTGGCCCGATGATGCCGAAAAAAGGCGGAAAAAGACGTATGAGCGTGGCCGAAGCATTGATATATCTCAGTCAGGAAGAAACCCACAAGCTTATCGATATGGATGAAATTATTCGGGAAGCTGTTGACCTCGTGGAAGATTCAGGAATTGTCTTCCTCGATGAAATTGACAAAATCGCTTCCAGCGAAACGATGGGAATCGATGTGTCGCGAGAAGGCGTACAACGCGATCTTTTGCCTATTATTGAAGGAACAAATGTCCTTACAAAGTATGGCATGGTTCAAACAGATCATGTTTTATTTGTAGCTGCCGGAGCTTTTCACGTGTCCAAACCCTCTGATCTTATCCCGGAACTGCAAGGTAGATTTCCCATCAGAGTCGAAATGGAAAGCCTCGATGCTGATGACTTTGTGAAAATCCTGACAGAACCCGAAAATTCGTTGATCAAACAATACAAAGCCCTGGTTGCTACTGAAGATGTGGACTTGCAATTTACCACCGGTGCAATTGCTGAAATTGCTCAATTGGCTTTTGAGGTGAATGAAACCAGTGAAAATATCGGGGCACGCAGATTACATACTATAATGACCATCCTCTTGGAAGAAGAAATGTTTAATCTTGATGAAATCCAATCAAAAAAAATCAAAATTGATAAACGAATGGTTGATGAACGACTCAAAGAAATTATTGCCAATGAAGATTTGAGTCGCTATATTTTGTAGGTCTTTATCTTTGGATTTTTTGTCTGTTTACTCCATTAGCACAGGGAGGCGAGTGTGAAACGCAATTTTGTAGAAATTCCTGATTTTACCCGTGATGAGATCTTTGAAACATTCGAGTTGGCCAAAGAGTTGAAACAGAAAACCATGCAAGGGGTTGAACACCACTTGTTAAAGGGGCAAACTCTGGCAATGGTTTTCCAAAAACCGAGTAACCGTACCAGAGTATCATTTCAAGTCGGAATGTATCAGTTGGGTGGTCATGCACTTTATCTCGGACCTGCTGAGATCGGTCTTGGGAAACGAGAGTCTGTAGCAGATGTGGCACGGGTGCTCGGTCGTTATTGTGACGGTATCATGGCCCGGGTCTTTGGCCATCAGGATGTGCTGGATCTTGCCCAGTATGCAGCCGTTCCTGTAATCAATGGCTTGTCTGATCTTGTACATCCCTGCCAGATTATGGGAGATATGCTCACCATTATCGAACACAAAAGTAAAGCAGAGGATTGGAAAATCGTTTATTTGGGAGATGGCAATAATGTCGCCAATTCGTGGGTGAATCTGGCTAAATTCATTCCCATGACCCTGGTCATTGCCGGTCCGGAGGGCTTTGAGCCCGATGCCGAACGAGTAAAGCGCACCCGAGAAATCGGATTAAGCGAAATTTTGATCGAACAAGATCCGCTTAAAGCTGTGGCTGATGCAGATGTCATTTATACGGATGTATGGGCCTCTATGGGGCAGGAGCAAGAAGCAAAAGCTCGAAAAAAGATTTTTAAACCCTATCAGGTCAACCAGACGCTGCTCGACCAGGCAAACAGCGATTGTATCGTAATGCATTGTCTGCCTGCCCATCGTGGAGATGAAATTACCGATGAGGTCATGGATGGCCCGCAGTCGGTGGTGTTCGATGAGGCTGAAAATCGTCTGCATATCCAAAAGGCGATTATGACAAAGCTGATGAAAAAGAATTAGGAGTATCAATTGAAGGATATCGATATCCAGCTCTATGATGCACCCTTGGCCACTGAATGGGACGATTTTGTTTGGCAGAGTAATGGCGGGACGTTATTTCATACCCGTCAATTTCTCTCCTATCATCCAAAAGATCGCTTTAAAGATCATTCAATGATTTTTTACAAGAGCGGACGCCGGATCGCGCAAATGCCAGCCGCTGATATCCTAACTATGGGCAAACGGACGCTCTTTTCTCACAGAGGCGCATCGTATGGCGGATTGATCTATAAGGATCTGTTGGGCATTCGCGAAACCTTTGACTATGTTCAAACTCTGATTGATCATGCAAAAAAGAGTGGTTTCCAGGCTATCGATTTGACCCCTCCCCCTTATTGTTATTATGACTATCCTAATGATTATTTGGAATTTGCCCTCGTGCAAAATGGATTTACCTATAGAAAGCGTGAAATTTCAAGTGTGATTACTTTGAATTTTCCGGAAAATGATATCCTTTCGATTTTTAAAGAATCCTCTCGCCGGGCTGTACGCAAAGCCGGAAAAATGGGAGTGGTAGTACGCGAAAGCGACGACTATGCCCGTTTCTATGAGATCCTGCAAAAAAATCTTCGATTACGACATAATGTGTCGCCTACTCATACACTGGACGAGCTTATAAAGGTCAGAGATCTCTATCCAGACCGTGTGAGATTGTTTGCAGCATTCCATGAACAGGATATGATCGCTGGTGTCATCATGTTCGATTGCAATCCCCTGGTTACCCTCGCTTTTTATATCAGCCACGATGAATCCTTTCAAGAATACCGGGGGGTAAATTTATTGTTTTATGAAATTGTCGCCTGGAGTATTAAAAGAGGGTTTCGGTTTCTCGATTTCGGGATATTCACAGTGGATGAGGATCCCAATTGGGGCCTGGCCCGATTCAAGGAAAGTTTCGGTGCTCAAGGCATTTTTCGAAACAGTTTGAGAATAGAGTTGTAGAACAGAACCATGCCATCTCGCAAACGAATATTACATATCGCACCTATCAATACTTCAAATGTGCCGGGTTCGTTTGTGCAGGCAGAACGTCGTCTCGGTTTCGATAGCCGGCTCGTCACCCTCTTTAAAGACCCGCGTGACTATTTTCAGGATATTTGTCTGGATCTCCCATTTATTGATTTTGCTCCCACACGATGGATCAAAAAAATCGTTTCATCCCCTCAGAGATTGATTGTTGATAACAAGTTGCGTATCCCTGACCGGATTCCCCGATCCTGGCAACCCCATAGTTGGCAGGAGCAATTGCTTGTCAACATGAGGGATCGTTGGTGGCGATCACGAATCGAAAATGCTATCAAAGAGCATGGGCTGGATCAATTCGATATCATACAGCTCGATGGGGGATTGGGATTATATCGTAATTCCTCCTTTGTGCTTGATATGCATAGCGCTGGCAAAACGGTTGTATGTTGTTACACCGGAAGTGACTTGCGTACCCGGGGCGTCATTCCTGCTATCGACGCGATAAGCCAGGCCAACTTTAGCGTAGAGTTTGATCATCTCTATTTGCACCCAAAGATCGAACATGTTTTTTTCCCTTTTGATGCCACTCTTTTTGAAATAAAAATCGAATCACACTTGGATGATCCTGTCATTATCGGACACGCTCCTACAAATTGGTTTGCCAAGGGCAGCCACATTATCGTTCCGATTGTACAACAGTTGGAAAAAGAATATTCGGTTAGACTGTCGCTTATTCAAAATCTACCACATCGAAAAGCTCTAAAGCGCAAAGCAGAGTGCGACATTTTTATCGACCAGATAGGAGATCTCGGCTATGGCATCAATTCTTTGGAATCCCTTGCCATGGGAATTGCAACCTGTTCTTGTCTGGCTCCGGGTTTTACAGAACAATACCTTGACCACCCTTTTGTTGAAATCGATGAACACAATTTGCGAGACCGGCTTGTCGAACTCGTCCAGGACAGGGAAAAACGAAGTGAACTGGGAAAAAAAGGGGCCGCATGGGTGCGCCGAATGCATGCTGCTGAAAACAGTGTGAAAAAGATTCATGCAAAAATCGGCTTGGACGGTGCTGAATGAATATTCTTTTTATCAACAGCATTCAAATGTTTGGCGGAGGAGAAGTCTGGATGCTGCGCACATTGAATGAGTTACGCCAGCGAGGCCATAAGGTATATTTAATGTGCCGGCCCGATACTGAACTGGCCGAGCGCGCCAGCGAACACCATATCGAGATTTACACGATCAAAATGCGAGGCGATTTTGATCCTGTTACGATCTGGCAATGTGTAAGACTCTTTCGCAAACTGAATGTGGATGTGGTTTTGACCAATATGGATAAAGAACTGCGTTTTGCTGGCCTTGCCGCACGCCTGGGCCATAAATGTAGTGTCATCCCCAGACGAGGGATTGATTATCCCTTGAAAAATAAACTTTATTATCGCTTTAGTTATAATGTCCTCGCCGATGCGGTTATTGCCAATTCCAAAGCCACCAAAGAAAGCCTTTTGCGCAATGCACCTTGGCTGGATCCCAAGCGCATCGTTGTCATTTATAATGGTGTCGATCCACAAGAGTTTGATCATCATTCCATTCCCACTCGCCGAGCAGAATGGGGAATACGCCCTACAGATAGAGTTGTCGGTTTTATCGGCCAACTGGATGAACGGAAAGGATTACATGCATTGCTGGACGCATTTGAACGAACCGCCCAGCGGCATCAGTTTGTACATCTCGTCCTGGTGGGAAAGGGCCCGCTGCATGACTGGATCGCTTCGAAGCGATTGGATAGGGTCCATTTGGTGGGGTTTGATTCAAATATACCCGCTGTCATAAAATCGATCGATTGTCTGGTGCTTCCCTCCCGATGGGAGGGATTTGGCATCGTTCTCATAGAAGCCATGGCCGGCGGAAAGCCATGTATCACAACCCGGACAAGTTCGATGCCTGAAATCGTTAGTGATGGTCAAACAGGAATAGTGGTTCCTGTGGATGATGTCGATGCTTTGGATCACGCGATGACTTTTATGGTTGAAAATCCCCAAAAAGCACTGCAATATGGAAATGCCGGTAAAGAAAGAGTGGAACAAATGTTTCGACTTGATCGTAGCATCGATGAATTGGAAGCCTTGTTCCGCCGACTGACTGAGGAAAAACCGTGACGCTGTGGAATCGAATTGAGCAATTGTTCAAACACAAACTGCTTTATCTGTTTGAAAAGCTCTGGGGACGACCTGTTCTTGATCCTCAGGATATCGAGGTGCAAAATATTCAACGCATTTTAATATTGCGCCAGCATGATCAGTTGGGAGATTTTTTATTGTCGACTCCGGTATTTCGTGCACTGGCAAAACATTTTCCTCAGGCACACCTTTGCCTGGTGGCGAATAAACAGACGGCGAATTTGATGAAACATCATATGTGGTTGAATGAGGTATTGGTTTTTTATAAAGATGGTCGGGATTGGTCGTGGATACAGGGAAAACACTTTTGGAAACAATTGCGCAGTGGCTGGGATCTTGTTGTGGTGCTGAATACCGTATCCCATTCTTTTACGACCGACATGCTGGCTTTTTTAAGCAGGGCTCCATTGGTGCTGGGACCGGAGCACCAACGCTTTGAAGGGACGGATAGAAACTTTTTCTATCATCTCATATCACCTGTTGACCAACAGACCCGCAAAAGTCAGAGCGAACACAATCTTGATATCGTTCGATATATTGGTGTGAAACCCGTTTCTGCATCTCAGGAAATCACCTTGACTTTGTCTGAACTGGAAAAAGCCAGGAATTATCTTGAAAAAAAAGGGAATGATAAATTGCCCTTGCTCGTTGTCCATCCCGGTGCGGGTAAGATGGGCAATCGCTGGCCTGTCGATCATTTTGCAAAAGTATGTGAACGGTTGGCTATTGAAAAAAATATGCAAATTTTCGTGACCTGGGGCCCGAGCGAGGAGAACCTGGGACGAGGGTTGTTGAATCGTTTAAAAACCGATGCTATGCATGGAGTCTTTGGCGATTTAAGAGAACTCGCTGCATTGTTTTCGCATGCAAAGCTGGTCCTGTGCAATGATACGGGGGTAATGCATTTGGCGTCGGCTGTTCATACGCCAATGGTCGCAGTCTTTGGTCCCACAGATCCTGCCGAGTGGAAACCTGTCGGTGATAAATTCATCGCTGTGCGCAGTAAGGATCATCTGACTCAATCCGTAACACCAGATTCTGTTTATTTGGCCGCACGATCACTTTTGGACCGATTAAAATAATAAAAAAATCAGTTTTTTAGAATAAAAGTGTTGACTTGTAATTTGGAATTTTTATCTTAGACCAATTAGCTAAGCTTTGTTTTGAATAAAAAAGTTTGTTTTAATACTCATTAATTCAGCCGTATTTTCGAATATTTTTAACCCTTAAAACCAGATCGAGGAAAATATGACAGATCACTTGAATGATTACAAAGA
>CAYNUX010000165.1:0-7990 GCA_964400115.1 uncultured Cytophagia bacterium | reverse complement strand
ATAGGCTTTTGCATAAATCATGCATTGCATCAGGCGTACTTGCCAGTTAGGAGGATAATGTTTTTTCTCTGCAATTTATCTGATCTTGCCCTGGCTTTGGAAACAGAATTCAAACAATCAATCAGGATCCAATGGGGGTAGATACTAGAGAGCGGGACGCAAATGAGGGTCCCGCTCTGAAAAAGTTTATTTGCGAAGATATGTCATCGATGGATCAGGACGGCCAATATAACAAATTTGATCGAATCCATGCATTTTGATAATCGAAAACGCTTTTTTCGCTTCATCCTCTTTGGTCTCAAAATCCATGAGCCAACGTGAACCCTGTACGATCTTCCATCGTCTGTTGATTTCCTTGACCTCAATATCACCCGGATTGAACGCCAGACAATCTTCTACCGGCATGTTTCCTTGGGGCGCTTTGCCGTTGACCAGCATGTATTCCATAGAGGGATCGGGGCGGCCGACAAAGCAACGGCTATCCATACGGTACCGTTTGATCACACGCAACGCCAGCCTGGCTTCATCGGCATTATTGCCAAAATCCATTAACCAATGTGAACCCTCGACGATCTTCCAGTTGCCATTGACCCGTTTGACCTCTGCATTTCGATAATCAAACGAGATACAATCTTCTTGCACCCGTAATCTGATGTCTGGTCTGACAATACCGGTGACAGGAGTGAGTTTTTTCCTGGCAGTAAATTTTGCCTCAACCCATCCCGGAACCAGTCGCTGGGACCCCGGGGGACCTTCATCCCGATAGGCTACCCGCGGATACATGAATGTACCTTTTAACGTCCGGCCGTCACCTGATACCGTTCCCCAAATCAGCTTGGTTTCATGCGGTGCTCCCTGATACCACCAGACCGCACAAAAACGGTCGTTGCCTACTTTGCCCTTGAACAACGTGGCTGCAGAAGCTCCTGCGAATGAGCCAAATGTCGCAGATATTTTCTCACCAGTTTGTTCGATGTCGAGAGTGGTTTCATCGGAAATCGGGCGCTGCGCAGGATCCACATCGAGGAAAATATTGGTCCCGCGGATCGAGACCTCATATTCACCGGAAATATCCTGTGCCCATAGAACAGAGACAAAAAGCAAGACACAACCCATTGCCAACACGACAGATCTCATCATTACCCTCCTTGATTAATCCTGACATTTCGAAATGTTTAAATTTTGCCCTGGATGGGATGCGACGATGCTGAAACAATGGGCCCATTTTTTACGGGAAAGAACTGAAAAAATCGCAGAGATTTGCAAAGCGGACGATAGTTCCCTCTCTATATAAACTAACCTATTTAATGAACTTGTCAAGTATTTTCAGGTCGATTCGTCAATAATAAATGTGTACCTTGCATTTCGCCTAACATCTTGATATATTATGAGGTATATTCGACGCTGTACATGCCCGAAAGAAATTCCCTTTACCCGAAAAAACCAATGGATGTTTATGATGAAACAAACTCTTGATTCAGTTTTTTGCCTTGCCTTGTTGCTCGTGTCATTCTATGATGCGAATGCTCAGCCAAAGAACCCGGCACAGCCAGTTTACCAGGACATTCCCTATTTGCAAGACTATGCGATAAAGTTTACGATCAAAGATTCACAAACTGTCCTGAAAAAATGCCTTGTCGACCGCAATGAGTTCATACAGAT
This sequence comes from uncultured Cytophagia bacterium, assembly GCA_964400115.1. GTDB lineage: Bacteria > Zhuqueibacterota > Zhuqueibacteria > Residuimicrobiales > Oceaniaggregativiventaceae > Oceaniaggregativivens. Next base: position 6,328 of record CAYNUX010000165.1, on the reverse strand, counting down.
TTTAGCAGACGATGGACTCTATCTTCCCGCTAACGGGCGGTTTCAATATCCTGGAATTCTGCAACCCGATCAAAGATACATTCCAATGGCGGGTAAAAACATCAAAGATATGATCCGGTATGAAAATCAATTCGTTTATCTGGATGACCAGGCAGTCTTAAGCAATGCATGGGCCGGGAAATTGTATTGTCAACACACACTGCCACAAGCAGAACTTTTCAGCGGGGGGTCTGATTTTTCTTTTCTAATCTCTGACGGCATCACTTTGTCATATGTCAGAGACTCTCGGCAACTCTGGTCAGGCTCTTTAAAGAGCGATGTTTTGCTGGATATTCAATATGACGAGATCAGCGACACATTTTTCATCCTGGGTAAGAAAGCACTCTATTCCTGGTCTCCGGATGCCAAAATAATCAAAACCCTGTACAAGGGAAATCAGTTGACCTGCTTTGACCTCATACAGAACAATTCCCTGATCGTTATCGGAACCATGGATGGGTACCTCATGCTGAATAAAACGGGTAAAGAACAGAGCCAAAGGGAAAACAACCTGCCCTGGCCGCAACTGACCTGTATCAAAGAGATAAACGGTACTTTGTGGTTCGGCTCTACGCAGGGTGCCTTTAAAAGCCGCAAACAGGGCGGATATGATTACTATTATGGCAAGAGATGGTTACCCGGAAACACCGTAACACACCTTTGCGCCGGACCCGAAAACTCTGTGCTGATCCTGACCCACAAGGGTTTGTCTCAGATTTGCTTTAAAGAGATGACCTTGTATGACAAGGCTTTGATGTATGAAGATCAGGTCCGTCAACGCCATATCCGGTATGGGCTAAACAGCGATATTACCAGACTGACCGATCACGATCTCGCCACAGCGCAGCTCAGTACCGCAGCCAGTGATAATCTCTGGACAGCGATGTATCTGGCGAGCCAGTTATTTCGCTATCTTACCACAGGCTCACAGGAAGCGAAACAAAACTGTTATGAATCCTTTGAGGCCATGGAACGGTTGCATACGATCAATGACATCAAAGGGTTGTTCGGCCGCTCGTTTGAGCGCCATGGATATCAGGAATTTCGCAAGGAATTCAGATCCTATGTGGACAATTATTGGTATGAGGCTTATCAGGGAACCATAAGCTGGAAACATGCCGACCATCCCGAGTGGGACTGGCGCGCCACCGCCAGCAGCGATCAAACCGTGGGACAGATGTTTGCCCTTACGCTCATTGCGGAACACATTGATGACCCGGAAAGGCGACAACGAGCCATTACGCTCATGGATGATTTGATGACCTATATTGTCGAGAACAATTTTTGTCTGGTGGATGATAACGGCAAACCTTCTCTCTGGGGCAGATGGAACCCGGACTATGTCAACCGTTTTGACACGCTGGTGGGGGATCGCAAGGTCTATTCATCCAATATGATCTCTTTTTTGCAAACCGCCTACCATTTCACAGGCAAAGAATTGTTTAAAGCCAAGGCCATGGAACTGATCGAGACACATGGATATCTGAAAAACCTGATGCGCCCGTTCAGTGAAATCGGACCTGTGCCTGATCATGCGGATGCCTGGAGCAGGATGTTGAGCAAGGAATGGAACCACTCTGATGATGAAATGTATTTTCTCGCGTATTGGGGGCTCTATCCCTATGCGTTTGATGACACTCTGAAACGAAAATATAAATGGGCGATCAAAGACCACTGGAATGCTGAACGTCCGGAAAAGAATTCTCTCTGGAATTTCTGCTATGCCATGACCGGGGCCAGAGACTTTGATTTGGAAGAATCGATCTGGCACCTCAGGGAATTTCCACTCGACATGATCCAGTACGAAATCAAAAACAGTCACAGAAAAGATATCACTCGCATAGAGCCCAATTTTCGCGGACAGACCACATCTGAGGTACTGCCACCGGATGAACGTCCCGAACTCAAACACAACAAGAACCTGTTCACACTGGATTCCAGAGATCGCAACAGTGAACTGAGTGCCGGCGACACATTTTTATTGCCTTACTGGATGGGCAGATTTTTAGGTGTGATCACAGATCCTGATCGAGAATATTAAGGATTTATGGGATAGATTTTTTACTATTAATTATCCACCCAAAAAAAACCTGGTTCACATGCAAAAAAAATATGACATTAATCATTATCTTAATTCTATAGTTAATAGAGGGTATTATTCAAGCAAGAGAAATTTACATTTTCAAATGAAAACATTATTTAAAGGTGTCGATTTAAACAACAAAATGGTTTTGGATATCGGAGGGGGAGTCGGGATTTGTAGTTTTTATGCTGCTTTCAAAGGGGCAAAAAAAGTAATCTGCCTTGAACCTCAAGCGGATGGAAGCTCATCAAAAGTCATTGAAAAATTCCGAGATCTAGAGAATCTCATGAATGTTGATAATGTCAAACTAGAGACGAAGACACTTGAAGAATTGGAATCTCGAAAAGAAATTTTCGATGTCATACTTTTAAACAACTCTGTTAATCATTTGCATGAAGCATCATGTATAAACTTGCAGACTGATATAGCTTCAAAAAATATTTATTGCAAGATTTTCAGAAAAATCTATTCTTTATCTGCAAAAAAGGCAAAACTAATTATATGTGACTGTTCCAGATATAATTTTTTTGCTTTTTTAAAAATCCAAAATCCCTTCCTCCCTACCATCGAATGGCACAAACACCAAGCCCCAAAAGAATGGATAAAATTGTTGACTGATGTAGGTTTTGTTAACCCCCGAATACATTGGTCATCTTTTAATACGTTGCGTTATTGGGGGAAATTAATTCTTGGCAATAAATATATGTCCTATTTCCTGACGAGCCATTTTTGTCTAAAAATGGAAAAACTTTCAACATAAAAATTCACTCTTGTCCAAAATTAACATACGAGGTCAAAACCATTCAAGATTCATTCAGAGTATAGATTGTGCTGTTTTTAAATGTTTTAGTTAGCCAAAATTTTTTAAAAGGCCTCATTCAGGTTGCCGGATAACCGATGCACTCGGGTTTTTGGTTTTTGCATATTTATTTTCTTGGCGACCTCTGCGGTTTCTCTGTGTCCACTGCGTTGATTTTTTTGTCTATTTTGGACAAGAGTGATTCTGGAATAATTTAAAGAAACATGTCAAACCTTGGACACGGTTATACTTTTTCACACTATTTTCAACAGTAGAAATCGACATTAAAACCCGCCACTGGCTCAAGATAATTTACATGTTCTAAAGACACAATCCGGTCTATTATTATTCAAAAAATTCAGAACAATAACCGACCTAATACGTCTCTACAGGCACATAATGCACCTAGCAGTCCACCTAAAACCAGGCCTATCAGTGCGGCCGGTTAATTCGAGAGGAGAACAAATGTCAAAGCAAATTATAAAAAGAGTGATCATTTCTTTAACCGGTTTTCGATTTCAACGCATCACAAATCTTCGAAAACAATTCCAGCACAACCCTCGTTTCACCTGGCTTTTATTCATATTATTGCTCCCACTGACAATAACCAGCTGTGGTAATAAGGATTCAAATGCCAACAATGATGCACAACGCGGGGGGCGAAACTCTCAAAGTGCAGCCATTCCGGTACAGGCAGAGCCGGTTGCCCGGGGGGATATTTCGCGATTCCTGCTGCAAACCACAACGATCGAAGCCGAACGCCAGGTTGAAATTCTGGCCAAGGTATCCGGACAGGTGCAAGAGTTAAATGCAGAAGAAGGCATGAGGGTAAGAGAAGGACAGATTCTGGCCAAACTCGATGAAGCAGAGCTGACGATCAATTATATGCGTTCCAAAGTCAGTTATGAAACCGATAAATCGGTTTATGAACGATCAAAGGAAATGCTGGAAAAGGATTTTATCGCGACCGAAGATTATGAAGCCGCGCGGCTGCAATACGAGAGCTCAAAAGCTGCTTATAAAGCCGCACGATTGCAGCTAGAGTACACCAACATCAAGGCTCCTTTTACCGGCATTGTAACGACCAGAAATATCGAGCTGGGACAACGAATCAATGTCAATCAACCCCTCTTTACGCTGGCAGATTTTGATCCTCTCAGGGCAAAAATTTATGTGCCGGAAAAAGATATCAGCCAAATTTTTGAAGGCCAGGAAACACTCATTACCATCGAAGCACAACCAGATACCGAATTCAAGGGGGTGATCAAGATGATCAGCCCGGTGGTCGATCCGGAAAGCGGCACCTCCAAGGTCACCATCGACATCGATGATCGGCAGAGACTCTTAAAGCCCGGTATGTTTGCCTCGGTTTATATCACGACACAAACTCATCAAAACACACTGATCATTCCCAAAAAGTCTCTGGTTCTGGAGACCGATGTGGATCAGGTTTATATTTACCGTGACGGCACCGCTCATAAAGTGAATCTCGAATTGGGATTTACATCCGGAGAGAAGGTAGAGGTCCTCGATGGTTTGCAAGAGGGTGAATTGGTGGTAACGGCCGGACAGGACGGTCTTCGTGAAGGCTTGCCCATCCGTATTCCAGGTCTTAAAGAGCCAGAACAAAGATTGGCCGTGAATCAACCGGTACAGACAGAACAAACAGCGATCGACCCTGAACAGATCCAGCGTATTGAACAGCGAATGCTGCAAAATCCGGAAATCAAAAAAGAATATGAAAAACGGGTCAAAGAGGATCCGGACATGAAAAATGATCCGGAAAAAAAGCTGGCCTTTTTTCGTGAAATGCGGCAAAACAGACAAGGGCAGCGTCAATAAAGATCTGAGCCTTAACTGACAAGGGTTTGCAATGAATATATCCGAATTTTCCGTCAAGAAACCTATTACCATGCTCATGATCATATTGAGCATCATTGTTCTCGGATTTCTGGCCCTGGAACGGCTTCCGCTGGCTTTTTTACCTAACTTTTCTTCTGATGATGTCGATATTAATGTTCCGTATGCCTCATCTTCTCCCGAAGAAGTCGAGCGCCTGATTACCCGGCCCATCGAAGAAATCATGAGCACGCTGCCGCATCTGGAAGAACTGAGTTCAACTTCATCATCTGAAGGCAGCCGCATAGAAGTGGAATTCGCGGATGGGGCAGACATGGGGCTGGCTTCGGTGGCTGTCAGGGATCGATTGGACAGAGTGAGGCCGCTGCTACCGGATGACGTGCACCGCATTGATATTCGACGCTGGCAATCAACAGACTTTCCAGTGATTCAGTTCAGCCTGGCCTGGGAAGGCGGGGTGGATGAGCTCTATGATATGGTCACCAAGATCATTGTTCCCCGCATTCAGCGCATCGAAGGTGTGGCCAATGTAGAAATCGGCGGATTGGATGAACGCCAGGTTCTGGTGGAACTGGATTTCGAGCGCATGCGTGCCCACCATATTGACGTTTATGACCTCAGCCGCAGTCTGAGAACCAACAATGTCAACACTGCAGGAGGCTGGGTCATCGACGGGGGTCGCAAACACACCGTCCGCTCTATGGGAGAATTCCAAACCATCGAAGAAATCGCAGAGGTCCCCATTCAGGGTACCCGTCTGGTGCTCTCTGATATCGCGGATGTGAGATTCGGTTATCCCGAAAAAACGCGATTTCAACGATTGAATTCCCGTCAAGCCATCGTGCTCGAGGTTTTCAAATCCTCCACAGCCAATGTGGTGAATGTGGCATCAAAAGTCAAAAATCTTTTAAAAGACCTGCAAAACGAACCAAATCTCGGCAGCTTGAATTTACATATCGTGCGTGACCAATCCGAAGAAATCCTCAACAGCCTCAAAAACCTCGCCCTTTCCGGTATCTTTGGCGCTATCCTGGCCACACTGGTTTTATTTGTCTTTTTGCGCAAAGTGCGCAGCACCATTATCATTTCGTTTGCCATTCCCATTTCCATCATCGCCACGGCCCTTCTCATGTACATTCTGAGGCTGGCGCCGTTCAACTCTGAGATCACCTTAAATATTGTTTCATTATCCGGACTCATGTTTGCAGTGGGAATGCTTGTCGATCCCGCGGTTGTCGTGCTGGAAAACATCTTTCGCCACAAACAGGAAGAAGGGCTGAATGCCCGCAAAGCCGCTATCGTCGGGGCAAGCGAAGTGGCCGTGGCAGTCACGTCTGCCACATTGACGACAGTGATCGTTTTTGTGCCTCTGGTTTTCATGTCAGCATCCTCTATGGGACGATGGTCACGGGATTTTGGTGTAGCCATTGTGACAGCCACGCTGGCCAGTCTGATCATCAGCTTGACGCTGATTCCACTGGCATCCTCCAAATTGTTCTCGGGTGTCGAAAAGCCCCGAGAACAATTTGGAGGATGCCAGTGGAATC
>CAYNUX010000164.1:0-7992 GCA_964400115.1 uncultured Cytophagia bacterium | reverse complement strand
TCCTCACTATCTATCATGGCTTTCCCCACCTTGCCGTTCATGGGATTGAAAAGTGCCGCCACTTTTGCCGGACGCGTCAGGGTGATCCACTCTCTAACCTCGCTGCCAGCCCCGTTGACGATAAAATAAACAGCACCATCTTTTAACCGTCGACGGATGAATTGTAAACCGGTTTTTACGAGTGTTTCCCTCGGAATACCTGTTCGTTCGAGCGCAGCAGGAATATCTTTATGGACTGAAACCGATCCCTTTCCCACAGCAGCAAGCGAGCCGTCTGATTGCTCTGAAAAGGAAAGTAAAGTCAACAAACCGGACAAATTTTGCCGACGGGACTCAAAATCATTGAATCCGGGTACGTCTCTGGCCATTTGTTGAGAAAATATTACGTTCGCGCCTTTACTGGCAAGAGAAATCAGCTTTTGCAACACCTCGACCGGAATAAATTCGCACCTGGGGATAACAATAGTTTTATACCGCGACTGTCCGGATCGCAAGCCACCGTTTTTATATTCAACTTTAGCGAGCTGGCGATCCGAAATGATATCAAAGGCATACCCCTGCTCGAGCAAGGTATGGCTGACTTGCAGAAAATCGGTATCCTGATAATCCTCTTCACCGCCCCGGAGATGGCGTAAAAGGGCTCTCCCTCTTTCAGACCACAGGTCATAAACAGGGAAATATAATAGAATATCATTATCAGGTAAACCGGATTGTAAAAACGTCTGACAACGAGCGATATATCGGTTCAAGGCAGGAAAATCATCCCAGAATGTATTAGAGGGTGCAAAATTTACCGAAGCATAAAACATCCAACCCGGCCATTCTGCATCAGGAGGAGAATAGGTCGTACCATGGTAACAGACATGATTGACACCACCGAGAAAAAAACGGTCGACTGCAGTTTTGACATCTGCTAAAGAAGCCAAAAAATGTTCGTCGAGCCAGGTCGCTGCTTCACATGAGACCAGAGGTTTATCGCTGACATGTGCAGCCGAAGAAGCGAACTTGAACCGCATGATCTCTGTGCCCTCGGTTTCGGGAATGTCGCTGGCAGCATACAAGTCCAGAATATTTGCAGGAGAGCCATGCGCCTGATTGCGAATTAATGTATTGCGGCGATGAGCCCATTGGCGCCAGGGTTGAGTAAATTCGGTCAATAGCAGGTCTGATATGGTCTCCCGAAAATCACACAGCACCCGCTTACCGCGATCATTCGGATTCTCTTGAAAAAGTGCATCAAAGTGCAAACGCAAGTCATAACCGCGCCGGGACTCGAACTGCTTGAATAAATCAACCGTATAATCTGACTGCCCGGATGCATCATCCACTTCGTATGAATCATTGAAATATGCTCTTAATCCCTTATCTCCTTGGGTGCCCAGAGATTCATCAAATTGATGCAAATATTTGGATAGCACAGGGGCTGAAAAGTGGTCGATCACCCATCCTTCACCGCCGGGGGCAGCCCGTTCGACCATTTTGCCATGCCATCCCTGAAACAAGGCATATAGCGTCCAGTTTCCATGCAGAGCTTTCCAATCCAGTGTTCCCTCTTGATCAACCCTGGAGGTGAGATCAATGGTTTCACCCTGGTCCGAATACGCCATCAAGGCCAAAAGCGGAAGTTCAGCACGGTATTTGACCTGCTCCAACGCCAATGCCTGAAGGTTTTCATTGGCACGAATAGGGCTGCGGATCTCGGAGATATTCACACGCTTTCCTGTAGCCCGAACCATGGGCTCCTGGATATAGACGACAGGCACATCCAGTTGCTCACCACTTTTTAAGGTGTATTTTTTGTACACCATCTGTTTCGTGGATTGGCTATGATCGATCCACGGGCCGCCAAATGGCCAGCCTGTACCTGTGGCCATATCGATGCCCAGATCCAGCCTCTCTCCTTCCGAAAGAGTATGCTGAAGCAACTCGACCCAGCGGGGCGAAAGATAATCCACGAACTGACTCTCAAATCCTTTGACACCGTAAATAGGTGTGATTTCTAGTCCACCCAGTTCTGCTTTCTCATAGTCTTCCATAAGGCTGGTCAGATCGGCCTCATTGACTGTACTCCCCATCCACCACCAACGGGACCAGGGTTTATGCTGATGACTGATCTCCGGCCATTTTAGAGATTGAGCATAAATCACAGAAAATCCGCTTAAAAAAATCATCAAACAAAAAACAGTTTTTGCCTTTTTCATGATCATCCTGCTAAATTTGAGATTAAAAAAAATTTATTTCTGCGTCAAATTCACCCACGGTTGAATGGAAATAGTAACCGGGCCATACAGCCCTGATTCTTTTTGACCGGGGAACACATACCGGGTTGGAACTTTATATTCCAAGTGATTGGCCACCGTATTGGCCACCTCGATTCTCAGTTTGTTTTTTCCGGGTTGGGCTGCCTTGGAGATATCAAGTCTGAACGGTTGATTGGCCATGCCTCCCACCTCGTTATCATTGACAAAGACTTTGGCCGAAACAGCCACCTTTCCGAGATCCAGAATCACTTTGTCTTTTGGATCGAATTCCGGCAAGTCGATCATCCGTGAATAAACACCAAATCCGGAATATCCCTGATAACCCAGATCACGCCAGTCCTCCAGACCAACAACTATGGATTCAGTATCGAGTTGTATGGGATCGGTCAGCATGGCGCCTCCATAAACGCCCGGAACCATATCCACTCTGACAGCCACTTGTCGGGGATATGAATAAATAGCGCCAAGGGTTACCGTGTCACCGGATGGTTGTACAGATTTACCGTCAACCCAAATCTGTGTTTGACCTGCCACAGGTACAGTAAAGGCACGCGTGCCAGCCGGAATTTGGAACCGCATCCATCCCACCCGCTTGGCATCCCATGGAAAAAAGTCAAGCTCGTAATTTGTGGTTTTATAAAACCAACGTACGCGAGGAACATAGGTCATGTCCAGATCAAGCAGATTTTCATCTGGCTTTTCCAGGGCAATAAAAGTCTTTACACCGGGCTCAATAGCCAACATTAACCGATTCGTGCCTTTGTCTAAAGGCAATGAAAAGGTGGTGGTATCGCCCAACGTTGGAGCAGGTAGAACTGTTTTCCCCTCTATCCATAATTGTCTGATATGGGGACCGACAAGAACATCAAACGAGGTCTTTTCATCGACTCTCAGAGTAGTCCAAAAATAGCAGAGTCCGGATCCTGGTGGTGTAAGCACATAGTCATCAGAAACAATAGAATCAAACCCATGATCGTCCGGATGGGTACCAGGCTTACCCTCAGATTTGGAAAAGACATAAGGCTGCCAGCGGCGGCTGGGGTACATATCAGGAGGAGCTGGTGGATCGATTTGTAAAGAACGGCTTTCAGACATCCAAAAATAGGGCCCATATCCTTTGCGCATGACGGTCCAATCATGGTCATCATGATCCACAGTCATCCATCCCTGAACAATGCCATCCTCTTCGGGTCCTTCCTGATGATAATGAAATTCCCGGATTTCCGGTTGCATGAGCATATCTTTGGCAGGATAACTAAAGTCTCCCCAGCGGTTATTCAAAACGGGTTTGACATTAAAATCCCATTTACCGGTAATAGTGAGGGGCTCAGGTACCCTGACCGGTGCAGAGGACAACTGGATCGTTTCCGGCATGTTAGCCTCGAGGGTTTGCACGCCAGGGGTCACTGTCCAGCCGCTGGCCGATACAGAACGGTTTTTCTTTTCCAACCTTGCTATCTCTGCCAGTGATGTCTCAGTCAGATGAATTTCCTGTTTTCCTTCAGAGAGAACAATGATTTTGGCTTCATAGGGTGAAAAATCCAGTTCCAATCGTGTATGCTGCTTATCGTTGGCAAGGGGAAATATCGGTTTTGATGTTGCAGTAAAAGCATTCCACTGCCGGGGCTGCCCGGTGGCACGCAATCGCACTTGCACGGTCCGGGCAGTATTGTGCACGTTTTGTAGCAAATAGAACTGTCCGTCTTGTACCTGGCGATGAGTGTGAAAAATACCCGGTTCTGTGAGCACATCCCGTTCAACATGGCGATCCAGGAGTGTTGCCCAGTCTGCATGCAGATCTTGAACATAGAGTCCGGTGCCGCCCTGATCATTCCGGTTTATAGTGTATCCCTGTTCGGTCAATGTGGCTTTGTCGATTCGGCCAAAGACATGCAACAGGTGATTCTCGAGACCGGGATCATTTCTTCCTTTTTCTGCCGTAGAGTGTGCCAGCTGTTGCACAGCAATGACGATTCCGCCCTGATCGTAAAAAGAGCGGGCTTTTGCAAGAGTAGACTGGCTAAGGGTTGTGTTTGGACCAAGCATGAGTACTGGTAATTCCAGGCCGGATACCACGAGCTTTTTGTTCCTGATCTCTGCGTTTTGAATGGATTGATCGTCGATAAACACCATATCGGTCCCGCTGAGCCAAACATTCTTTGCCAGGGTACGCGTTTGATCGCTCATGGTTTTGGCCGGTTCAGTGATCCCCTGATCTGCCAGCCAGTTGGCGTGCATCGTTTTGATGGGGTATAACAATGCCACATCCGCGACAGCCGTGCCCTGGCTGAACAAATAGCTCAGCCGGGTAACAGAATCGTAAAATTCCCGGCTATGCAGCCAATACGGCTGACGAAAGTGAACATCGGGCGGAGCCTGCTCATACCATCCCCCCAATATGGAATAATAGAGACCGTGTTTGTCGTATAGATTGGCACCATAGCACATATTTTCCAGAATCGCACCATACTGGAGTTCCGGAGAAACGCCCCACCCTGACGTATGAAACGCTTCATTCCACACCCGAGGCCGTTTGTAAAGAGCTGCAATAGAAGCTGCCAGTTTGGCATCGAAAAAGTTGCCACTTCCCACTGTGGTCAATTTGGAATCATCATACCCTGGCACCTGATACCAGCGCATGGTGCGATAATAGTCGCCATATTGCACGGTCTGACCCGCAATGTCATTACGGCCAAAGTTGTCATGGCTGAACAGCATATTGTGTTGTTCATGCCACTCATACAAAGGTTTGAACCAGTTAGCTTCCAACTGATCCACAAGAACATCATAATAATCACAGCGAAACTTTTCTGTTTGTGGACCGATATCCTCATAGAGTCCGATCAGCCATTCGACAGGATCATATCCTTTATTATTTTCAAAAGTCTGAATAAAACGATCATCACAGGGAACCCGTCCTCTCAGAATCTGAAGCTCATCCTGAAAGGTACCGACCAATACTGTGCCTACCATATCACCCAGTCGTCGTTTGTACTCATTATGATGCAAATGCATAAAACGATCGACTGCAGCCCGGCTGGTTCGGCTGAGGCTATGCGGTGTATATCCAATTATTGAAATATGCCACTCTCCTTCCGGAGCTTGCCAGGAGAGACTTTTCTGATCGATCTCTGACAAGAGATCGACTCGTTTTTCCAGATCCAGGGATCCGTCCGGCAGCCGGGGAAAAGCCGCTGCAGTCAAAAGAGTCCACGCTTTGGGCCATTCCAGAAGAACCTGCTTTGAAAAACGGGTATCCATGGTCACCCGATCCAGGACATAGCCCTGGAGTTCCGGACGTTCATCCAGCTCGGCTTCCATGACATTTTGCCAGTATCGTTTGTACGGCTGGCTATGATGATAAGTCTCGTCATGAACCCAGAGTTCCATGCCGAGTCGCTGACATTCTTTTGCGGTATGAACCATATAGTCCCACCATCCTTCGGAAAAATAGGAAACCTGGGGACCTTTTGGCGGACCGGCAGGAAATTTCTGGATAAAACAGACCGATGGCACGCCTTTGGATTTCAACTCTTCCAGCTGCCAGGTCATACGTTCTTTATCCAGATCTTCGCCGTCCCACCACCATAAAGGAACACCACCATAATGGGGATCGAGAGTTGCAAAGTTTTTCTCGAGTTCCTCAAGTGTTGCGGAAAATGCCAAAAACCCTGGCATCAAGCAAACAAGCAAAATCCGTTGTATTATCTTCATAAACGCCTCGATATTATATAACCAGTTGGATGCCACGTCGATTCAAATCGGTCAATAATCGTTCTCGCAGTTCTTTTTGAATATCTGCGATTTCAACCCGACCTGCCAGATTGATCATTTCCCCGGGATCATTGGCCAGATCGATAAGCATTTCACGATGATCGCCTTTTTCATCCAACCAATACTTGAACCGGCCATCCGTGATCATGAAACCGACCTGATTTTCCAGTACAAGTGTTTTTCGCCATTGACCAAAAGATTCCTGTTTGAGTAAAGGCAAGAGAGTCAATCCGGAACGATCGGCGGGACAGTCAATACCTGCAACATCACATAGTGTGGGCAGTAAATCGAGTCCGTTGCAAACAAGATGCTCTGCATTCACAGATCCGGGTTCTGTAACACCAGGATAACGGATGATCAGTGGAACATGAATCGATTCCTGGTAAAACACAGTTTTATGTTCCAGCTTGTGAGAGGCATCCATATCACCGTGATCCGAGGTAAAAACCACCAGGGTATCCTCTGCGAGTCCGGATCTGTCAAGGGCTTGCAGAACAATTTCGATTTGACGATCGACTCGTTCCGTCAGACGATGATAAGCCCATCGGTGCAATCGCCAATCTCTGTCATCCCAATTCGTTCGGATCCATTGACGAAACGGTCGCATTTCGAGCAGTTGTTTAATGCCACTGGTCTCATTCTGTGTGGGTTGATGATTGGGAGGCAGAGGTGGGCAGACATCCTGAAAAAATTCTTGTTCGGACATATTATCTGGACGTTCCAGAGCCCAGTTAAGGGGCTCGGGCTCGGTGCGTTGTCGTCCGCCATGCGGTTCGAAATCCCGCAACGCATGATAACAAATATCGTGCGGATTAATTAAAGACACAAACAAGAAAAAGGGGTTATCCTGGCCATCTTGCTGTTCAAGAAAATGTGCACACTCTGTTGCCAATTCATCGCGTTCATTTTCGATCAAATATTCATATCCCCAGGATTCGGGAGAGCCACCCGCTTCCGGCAAATGAACCTTACCGCCATAAATTGTATGATACCCGGCAATACGAAAAAGATGGCCCATGCTATCGGCAACGAGTGGGTTCAATCTCTCAGAATCGACCTCGCTTCCATTATGTCTCATGCCAATTTCAGAGGGATATAGACCGGTCTGCAATGAAAACCGCGACGGTACACAAACAGGATTGGCAGCATAGGCATTCTCAAATCGCATGCCTTCTGAGGCCAACCTATCCATTGCCGGGGTATGTAACCAGGGATTACCGGCACAACTCATCATAAAGGCAGACTGCTGGTCGGTCATGATGAACACAATATTCGGACGCGTTCTCGTGTGCTGACATTCCAAAGATAGGGATGCAGCAGATACCGCACCGAGGATTCCCAGGCTTTTGGATAAAAATGTTCTTCGATTCATATAAAAACTCGATTTTAGATTCAATACTTGCCATGTTTAAGACAGAGATCGATAAATGTCTCTACTCGTTCTGGCGATACATCGGATTGTAAAATATGCGCCGGAGAGATCATATAGCCCCGGTCTTTTCCGAGAATATCGATCTTGTTTTTGATATCTTGTTCCAGTTCCTGATCCGTTCCAAAGGGCAACAGATTTTGCTGATCGATAGCACCCCAAAAGGCAAAGCGTTCGCCGAATCCGTCCTTGAGCTCTTGTGGCGAGTGTCCGGCTACGCCGGGCTGAACCGGATTGAAGACTCTGAATCCCACATCCCATATCGTATCCAGCAATTTGCGCACGGCACCATCGCAATGCAGAATAGGAATTACATCGGGATTGACAACTTTGAGCTCATTCACGAGCCGGGCATAATGGGGTTTCAGCAACTGGTCGAACATGGGAACAGAGATGAGCAAGCCGGTTTGCGAGCCAAAGTCATCCCCTACCCAAAAGGCATCGCATCCCCGTTCGATTAATTCTTTGCCGATGGCGATTTGAAAGTCAGTACACGCAGCAAACAGAGGCTCGACATATTCGGCTCCC
>CAYNUX010000163.1:0-8067 GCA_964400115.1 uncultured Cytophagia bacterium | reverse complement strand
CATACAGGATAACAGTCTCTTCATCGCCTGTGGCATTGTCATATACCCTTACTGTGATCTGATTCTGTTGAACCGGGTGAATATTTCGATCATTTTCATCCAGGATATGAAGATAGAGCGACTGACCGTGGCTAATGGTTGTCAGGGGATCGCCGGTCTTGTTGGTGAGTTCGAGCGTACCCTGTGTATTTTGCACCACCATCACAGTATCGGCGGACGAGTCTTTAGGGTCATCTATATCGATATAGGTGACCAAGAGCGTATCCCGATCAAAGACTTCCAGAATACGATTGGTGGGATCGACCGTATCTGCGATTCGTAACGGCACGGGACGGTCATTGATAAATCCGCCACCGGGACGGATATTCAGTGTGATGGTCGTAGAATCGTTGCTTTTGACAGAACGGACATTGATATCATAGGAGCTTTGAAACGCTTCCAGGTCCGGATCCACCAAAAGCACGCGCACAGAATCGACCTTATTTTCCTGTGCCGGCAGGGTCGTGACCGTGCGATATATTTCGGCATTATTGCCGTTTTGTTTGACGAAATTGACACCCGAGGTGGAAGCCGGGATATTACGCCAATAGATCCGCCAGCTATCAAGTATGGGCGTGATATAGGATGAAAATGTTGTTGCTTTGCACTCGATATAGATACGTTCGATGCCATTGAGCGAAGTATAATCTGATAGCAGCTCTATGGTTTCTTCCAGGGTCTGGCTGGAGCTAAAGGATGCCAGTGTTTCATCTGTACTGGAACGTTTTATGAAAATATCCAGTCTCACCTTATCTCAGTCCACCGGATCAGACGGCAAGATGGTATTGAGGATCATCCGGTCCCATTTGGGAATAAATGCGCCGGTTTCGAAGGGCAGATCCGGAGACCGGAATCGCACACTTGTATTGATATTATAATAGTGATATTCGATCCAGGCTTTTTGCAAAGTAGGTGTTTTCAGGGGGTCGTTAGTGCGTAAATACGCCCGAAGCTGATAGAGGCGATGGCCGCGGTGCAAATCCGAGTTGATCTGGGCTCCGCTGTTTTCGTAATAGGTATCGATCCCTTCGGGGCCCATCCAGCTCGCTGCCCGCAATTCTCCCAGAGAATTGGAAGAGCGTATCTGAAACCATATATCGGTCGTCCCGTCCTCGGTATCTCCTTGCCAAAAAATGCGATCAAAAATCGCATTGCGATTTTCGCCAAGATCTGTCTCACTCAATTCGATCAACGAGTCGGAATAACCAATACCAGAGGGATAGACGTCATTGATAACCAGATGATGGCCATCGGGCAAGCGGTTGGCTTCTTGTAAAGCCAGCAGCTGGCGGCTGAATCGCCAGACAATATCGCCAGCAGCATTCACTTCAACCAAACGGTTATTGCCCGCATCGGTGACCAAAATATTGCCGTTGGGGAGCAAATCCGCATCTATGGGCGAGCTGGTCGTGGAATCTGTATTTCCCGGAGTACCTTTGATGCCAAACTGCCAGTCAATGGCTTTGCTATCGCGATCGACGAGCATGATACGATGATTGCCCTGATCTGTGATAAGGAGTTTGGCGTTGGTGGACTCGTATTCTACATCGACGGGACTGTTTAGCTCATCGGCACCCATCTCCCAGATCACATTCTTGCTTTCATTGACAATAACGACGCGATTATTGCCCTTGTCAGCGATGATATATTCATTCGCATCCGGTATCTTGACGGCATCCACAGGACCATTGAGCTGCCCCTCCTGGCTTCCTTCCTTGCCATTGGGATCGCCGTAAAACCAGTCTACAGATTGCGATTCTTTATCGACTTTTAAAACGCGATTATGACCCTGATCCGAGATAAGTACTTTAAAAAAATCGTTTTCTTTGAACAAATGAGAATCTACAGGGCGATCCAGATAATCGGGATCGCTCTGAATAGCACTGCCAAAGGTCCAAACGACTTCATTGGAGACTGGATTGAATTCGAATACAGAGTTTGCCAGAGCGTCGGTAATGAGATAAAGATACTGACCGCCACCGACCTGGCGAAAATCGATATCTTTGGCAGAAATGACCTGTACCTCGGAGCGCGGCCAGGACCAATCCAGTCCAAAGAGCTTTAAATCACGCTCATCATCAAAGCCTGATAATGCGACAATAGGCTCCAGGCTAATGACATCATTCAAGAGTATTCCATCGGTTAAAGAGATGGTTTCATCAAACGACGGATCCCCGTCTTGCCAAACCATTTCCGTTTGAGAAAAACTGTATTGCCATATAAAACAAACGAAAACGATCAGGATGAAGGAAAATCGCTTCATTATAGGCTACCTCGCAAAATTGGGTTAAACCTCATATTTAATTTCATACCAAGCACTTTGTGCGGTTTATCTTTGGCTGGTACCGATTCCCAGGGCAATGGACAGAAACTTTGCTTCATCACTGTCAGCGCGGGAGGTAAGAATGATCGGCACTTTGGCACCAATGATAATACCGGCAGTACGGGCTTGTCCCAGGGTGCTCATTGCTTTGTAAAAGACATTAGCGGATTCAATGTCCGGCATCAGAAGGACATCTGCATTTCCAGCGACCCGACTTTGGATATTTTTTACTTTACAAGATTTTTTGCTCACTGCATTATCCAGTGCCAGCGGTCCATCGATAATGGCGCCTGGAATCTGTCCTCTTTCACCCATTTGGCTCAGAATGGCCGCATCCCGTGTACAGGGCATGGCTTCGAAATTCACTTTTTCCACGGCTGCAATGACAGCGACGCGTGGTTTTCGTATTCCAAGTTTATGTAAGGATTGAATAACATTGTTCAGAATAGCGGCTTTAATATTGACATCCGGTGCAATATTCAGAGCAGCATCGGACATGAAAGCCAGTTTGTGATAAAACGGCGACTCGAAAGCGGACAAATGGCACAGGATATCGTGTTCGCCGCGCAGTCCGTGTTCTTTATTCAGAACGCCGCGCAAGAGCGTGGCTGTTCCGCACTTTCCCTTCATCAGGGCATCAGCGAGATGTTCGTGTACCAATTGAATCGCATAAACAACTGCCTGGTGTTCGGTTTTGGCATGTACCACATCATATCGTGCAAGATCTATTTTTAGTTTTGCACATTTTTTTTGAATTTTGTCACGATCTCCAACAAGAACGGCATCTGCAAGTCCGGCTTCATAGGCCCGATCCACAGCCTGAAGCACGTCGTCTTCCTCGGCCATGGCCACGGCGACAGTTTTTTTGGGCTTGTTGCGAATTTTGTCCAGAATCGTCTCAAATGATTCGATCATGATCCCCTGCCATTGTTGCATAGTCTTTAGCGGATTCCTGTCCATTCAGCACTCTCAGGGCTCCCAGAGCCAGAGCCTCCATCTCTCGCTCACCGGGAATAACAATCACTGGTGCGAGATAGTGAATTCGTTGTCTGATCAAATCCACAAAATCGTTATCAAAGGCCATTCCGCCACTTATGATGATCGCATCAATTTCTCCTTGTAAAACAGCTCCCTGTGCAGCAATCTCTTTACTCACCTGGTAAGCCATAGCGTGATAAACCAAACGAGCCTTGGGGTCATCATGACGAACACGTTCACCGATGTTCTTAAAATCGTTGGTATCGAGATAGGCGACCAGGCCGCCTTTTCCTTTAATTATGTCCAGAACCGTTGATTTGTGCGGATTTTCATAACAAAAACGGGCGAGATCTCCTGCGGGCAAGGTTCCAGAGCGTTCGGGGGAGAATGGTCCTTCGCCATCGAGTGCATTGTTGACATCGATGACCTGTCCGTTTAGATGAGAGGCGACAGAGATTCCTCCTCCCATATGGGCGACAATCAGGCGTGCCTTGTCATAGGGTATAGCGATCTGTTCACATGCCACACGTGCCACGGCTTTATGATTCAGAGCGTGAAAAATACTTTTGCGTGCAAGATGGGGATGGCCGGAAAGACGAGCAACATCCTGCAGTTCATCGACGACCACCGGATCTACGATAAAAGCGCGTTTATTATGAGTTGTGGCCAGCTCTAGTGCTAAGATTGCTCCCAGATTTGATGCATGTTCTCCTTGAACCCCTTTTTGCGAATCATGAACCATCAAGTCATCTATGATATATGTACCACTGGGAATGGGTTTCAATAGCCCCCCTCTGCCTACGCAGGCATCGATTTGGGAAAGGTCAAAATTTTCTATTGCCAGGGTGTGTAAAATGGCGTGCAAGCGAAACGGGTGCTGGGCGGCAACGGAAAAGAATTCCGAAAGGGAGCTGGCACTGTGCTGCAACGTTTTAGAAAACAATTGGTTGTGTTCTTGAAAAACTGCAATTTTGGTCGAAGTCGAGCCTGGGTTTATGACCAGAATTTGATACATCCTACCTCCTCAACTGATGGTCACCTCACCACCCCAAATCCTGATAGTTTAAATATATATTCTTAAACAGCGAATCCAGGCTGTTTTGTCCCAGTATCCTCACTGAATAGTATAAGCAATAATTATATAAAAATCAAGTAATATCCGTAATTTTTCATTCTGCATCATCATGTATCAGGGATTCAATTCGATAGCCTTGCAACTGTTTTCGGGCATTCAAAAAATCGAGTTCGATGAGAAAGCAACAGCCGACAACATTGGCGCCCAATTTTTCAACCAGTTTGGCCGTGGCCCGCACCGTACCTCCGGTGGCGAGAAGATCATCGACGATCAGCACATTTTGTCCCGCCTGCAAGGCATCGACATGCATTTCCAGCGAATCGGTACCGTACTCGAGGGTATAGCTTTCGGAAATAGTCTCAAAAGGGAGTTTGCCAGGTTTTCGAACCGGAATCATGGGAACCTCCCACCTGAGAGCAAGCATGGCGGCAAAAATAAAACCGCGAGATTCTATTCCAAGCACAGCGTCAACCTTGTCTTTGTCGAATAATCGTTGCATCTCATCGACAGCTTGCTTCATGGCTTGTGGATGGGCGAGCAGTGTCGTAATATCTTTGAAAATAATGCCGGGTTTGGGAAAATCAGGAATGTCCCTTATCACAGTAGCTAGATCCAGCATCTTCTTTTCTCCTTTCTCAGTATTTGACCTTAAAACCACTATACCCCTCTGTTGCTTCATCGAATTGTACATCGATATCATTCACATGGGCTGCATGTGGACCTTCTTTGAGCACATCGATCAAAGCTTCGACTTGCTGTTTCGGACCTTCAGCTATCACTTTAACGGAACCATCCATTTGATTCTCTACATCACCATTAACCTCGAGGCGTTTTGCATTCTGAACCGTAAAATGTCTGAATCCGACTCCCTGAACATCTCCTTTTATTTTAACGGTTGCTTTAACAGAATCCATACAGCTCTTAGCTCCTTTTTATGTTTTTTTAAAAAGGTTCTCTGTATTAAAGAAACCATGCGAAAGGTGACCACAGCCCTAGGGATAAAGTCGAGTCATGGTTCTTGGAAACGGAATCGCTTCACGCACATGGTGTGTTCCGGTTAACCAGGTTACAGTGCGTTCTATTCCCATCCCAAAACCGGAATGTGGCACGCTGCCATACCGGCGCAAATCTGTATACCACTGAAAGGCTTCTTCGGGCAGTTCATGTTCTTTGATGCGTTTCAACAGCTCATCCAGGTCATCTTCGCGTTGCCCTCCACCAATGATTTCGCCATATCCTTCCGGAGCGAGGACATCGACACATAAAGCGCGATCAGGTTGTCGGGGATCGCGTTTCATATAAAATGCTTTGACATCGGCGGGATAATGGGTAACCATGAGGGGTTTTTCAAACTCTTGTGAAAGAATGGTTTCATCAGGAGCCCCAAAATCGTCGCCATAGACAAACTCTGAATCCGCTTTTTTGAGAATTTCAGCCGCTTCATCATAGGTGATGCGTGGAAAAGGTGCTTTGATCGATTCCAGTTTGCTCAAATCGCGCTCTAAAATTGCAAGTTCTTTTTCGCAGGTATCGAGGACATATTGGGCGACATATTCAACCATTTTTTCGGCCCAGACCATATCTTCCTGCAAATCGCAATACGCGATTTCAGGTTCAACCATCCAGAATTCAGTCAAATGGCGTCGGGTTTTTGATTTTTCCGCTCTAAAGGTAGGTCCAAAGCAATAAACCTTACCAAAAGCCATGGCTCCGGCTTCCATATATAGTTGACCGCTCTGTGTGAGATATGCTTGTGAATCGAAATATTCGGTTTCGAACAGGTTTGTGGTACCTTCACAGGCAGAGGGGGTAAATATCGGTGCATCGACGAGTGTAAAGCCATTATTGTCGAGAAAATCACGGGATGCTTTGATTACTTTATGTCTTACCTTAAGCAAAGCATTTTGTTTGGCAGAACGCAGCCAGAGATGGCGATGATCCATGAGAAACTCGATGCCGTGTTCTTTGGGGGTGATGGGATATTCCTGGGCCTCGTGATGAATCGTTACCTCATCGACTTGCAATTCGGAACCCCCTTTTGAGCGTTTATCCTCAACAATTTTTCCAGTCACAAAAATAGCGCTTTCTTGAGCAAGCCGAACCAATTCATCAAAATAGTCATCATTAAAATTTCCTTTGAAAACGACGGCTTGAATCATCCCGGTACCGTCTCTGAGCATAATAAATAAGAGTTTGCCTTTATGTGTTTTGTTATGTACCCATCCTTTAATCGTTACAGACTGGTCGACATATTCTGCTGCGTCAGCAATATAGACCCTCTCCATGATATGAACATCCTTTCTGTGTTATAATCTCTAGTTTACCATCAATACCGGACATTTGGCAAATCGGATAATCTGTTCGGTCGTACTTCCCAATATAGCTTGCTTTATTCTTGAATGGCCATAGGCGCCGATAGAGATCAGATCGATGCCCTGATCATCGGCAGTTTTGACTATGGCCTTGTGCGGAACACCTGAAATGATTTGAGTATGGCAGGTCACCTCATAATTGAGCAGATAGTTGCTGGCATCCCGCAGATGGTGATTTCCCAGTTCCTCATCATCGGTAACAGATAAGACCGTGATTTGGGCATGAAAGGCTTCGGCCAAATGGCCGCAGCACTGCAGCGCATGATTGGCGTGCGAAGAGCCGTCATAGCCGATGAGAATATGTTTGATATCGCGATATTCTTTTTTGCTGACGAAAAGCGGTTTTGTGATGTGACGGCTTACAGCATCGACAGTAGCACCCAGGGAATCGTTATCCCACCGTTCATATTCGCCGCGTTTGCCCATGACAACAATATCGGCAAAGGACGATTTATCCAAAATGACGTGCGGTGGCGAGCCTTCATATTTCAGGGTCTCGAATTCGAGTTTTTCTTTTTGCAGTATTTCACTGGCTTTATTGATAATCTGCTCACACTTTTCTTCTACCAGCTTACGGGATTCGTTCTCATAGGCCCCGGAAGGGATCAACGGAACAAAGCCGTCAGTACCGATACTGGTCGCCCACTCAAAAATGCGCACATCAGCGACGGATAGCACGGTGACATGACTCTTGAATTGTTTCGCCAGATCGATTCCATGTTTAAGAACAGAATCTGAATATTTTGAAGCATCGAGGGCCAACATAATAGTTTTAAACATGACTGTTTCCTCCAGTCCGCCCCAATTAATGTTAAAGGCTCATGACCACCGTTCAGGCTTGACTTTACGTGTCATGAGTGCTTTTACAGCATGTTTTGCTGATTTTTGTTCAAACAACACTTTATAAATTTCCTGACAAATAGGCATTTCGACGGTGTGTTTTTTTGCCAATTCGACTGCAACCTGTGAAGTCCTTACGCCTTCGGCAACCATTATCATTTCTTCAAGTATTCGTTCAAGAGAATTACCTTTACCGATTTCTTCACCGACGAAACGATTCCGGCTATGACGGCTCATACAGGTGACAATCAGGTCGCCCATTCCGGACAAGCCACCGAAGGTCAGAGGATCGGCGCCCAGTTTCTCTCCGAGACGTGCGATTTCGGCAAGACCGCGGGGCTGTAAGGCAGCTTTGGTATTATCCCCAAAGCCGGCACCGTCACAGATGCCAGCTGCGATGGCGATAACATTTTTTAGTAGATCGGAAGAGCACACGTCTG